>NZ_JAKKRH010000003.1:0-202726 GCF_025654465.1 Shewanella sp. SM101 | reverse complement strand
AGGCCAGTCAGCCCATGGGTTAAATAGGCGGTGACCCAGCGATTGACACTGGTTCTACTGACCTTAAGCATGCTTGCGATGGCGGTACGAGAATGACCTTCAGTGAAATGGAGTAAGGCAAGATAGCGCATACGTTTGCGTGCACTTTTCTCCGATTTTACTAAGGCTGCGATGTGGGGATGATTCATATTTTGTATGATTAAAAACTGATGACCAATTAGATCACATAATTAATATAATTGGTATAAGGTGAGTATATGGATTTACTACTGATCGATGATGATGAAGTTGATAGAACTGCGATCATCCGAGCACTCAGACAGTCAAAGTTGACTTTTAATGTGGTCGAAGCAAATTGTGCATTTGATGGTTTAAATCTCGCATTAGAACGTCATTTTGACGGTATTCTATTGGATTATTTATTACCCGATGCTAATGGCTTAGAAGTGTTGATCAAGCTCAATGCCATGACGCAAGATCAGACCGTAGTCGTTATGCTGAGTCGCTATGAAGATGAGAAACTGGCTCAGCGCTGTATTGAACTAGGCGCGCAGGACTTCTTGCTTAAAGATGAGGTCAACTCGCGGATACTAACCCGTGCAATTCGTTATGCGAAACAAAGATCTTCAATGGCGTTGGCGTTACGTAATAGCCACCAAAAACTAAAAGAGCTAGCTGAACACGATTCGTTGACTAAGCTGGTTAATCGCTATGGTTTTGAACTTTGTCTTAATCGAGCGATAGCAAGGGCCAAACGTTGTCACGACTATTTAGCCGTTATCTTACTCGATTTAGATGATTTTAAAGCGATCAATGACACTCTAGGCCATCAGACGGGGGATATTCTTTTAGTTAAAGTAGCCGCTCGATTAAGTGAAGTACTACGAGATGGCGACATTATTGCCCGTTTAGGTGGGGACGAATTTGTCGTGCTAGTCACTGATAATGATTATAAATATTTCCCTATGATTGTGGCTAATCGATTGTTAAAAGTGTTTGAGGACGTGTTTTGTCTCGGTGAAAACGATGTGCTTATTGGTGCCAGTATCGGCGTGGCTTTTTATAATGAAGCGGCTTCGAACAGTTCTGAGCTGATGAAATGTGCCGATATCGCTATGTATCGCGCTAAAAAAATGGGCCGAAACCAGATTCAGTTTTACTCAGAAGCTTTAGATAAAGAGGTGCGTTACCGTAATCATATCGAGTCGAGTTTGCGTACTGCCTTAAAAAGAAATGAATTTAAGGTTCATTATCAAGCGCAAGTGAATGCGAAAACCCATCAGCTGGTGGGGATGGAAGCCCTTATCCGATGGCAGCATCCTGTGGATGGTATTATCGCCCCAGATCAGTTTTTACCCATAGCCGAAGAGATCGGATTAATGGAGGACATTGATGACTGGGTACTTGAGCAAGCCTGTACACAGGCATTGAGTTGGCTAACCCAATTACAGCCAACAGGGAAAGAATTCACCATTGCCGTTAACCTGTCTGCATCGCAAATTGGAAATGAGAACCTGTTTGATAAAATAGCGAGTACGCTGACTAAGACAGGACTTCCTGCTGTAGCATTAGAGCTTGAAATTACTGAAAATTGCCTTATTGAAGATCCCCATGAACATGCCAAAATGCTCGATAGAATCGCCGAGTTAGGGGTGCGTTTTGCCCTCGATGATTTTGGGACGGGTTTTTCGTCCTTAGAACATATCAAATTGTTTCCCATTAGCGTGCTGAAAATCGATAAAAGCTTTGTCGCTTCCTATGATAAGGATGATAAAGACACTCGTTTGCTCGCTGCATTACTTAACTTCGCCCATGGGTTTAATGTCATATCAGTAGCTGAGGGCGTTGAAACAATTGAGCAGGCTGAGTTTTGTACTTCTCGCCATTGTACTGTATTACAAGGTTATTTATTTTCTCGTCCCTTAGATGCAACGGAGTTTGAGGCTAAGTATATTTTGCCGCTGTTAATTTAAACGAGTTCCGAATGTGATAGGTCTTGAAGTATTTCATTAGCATAATGATTTCGTCTGGTGAGGAATATTTTCTTGCTTTACACTGAGCAATAGACAAATATCAGCCCCTTTTTCTGTCGCTGTGCTTTTGGTGCCGCAGAACGGTTTATTCACTCATGCTTAAGTTGGTCACTCAGCAATGAAAATAGGTATTTTATCCCAATTCCCCCAGTTGTATTCAACACAACGCTTAGTCGCGGCTTGCCAAAGTCGTGGACATGAAGCGGTCGTGATCAATACGCTGAATTGCTACATGAATATTAATTCTATTAAACCTAGCATTCATTATGAAGGTACTGAATTAGTTGGGTTTGATGCCATCATTCCGCGTATTCATGCTAGCGTGACTTTTTATGGTTGTGCCGTTGTACGTCAGTTTGAAATGATGGGTGTATATGCCGCGAATGATTCAATCTCCATTGCGCGTTCGCGGGACAAATTGCGGGCACTGCAACTACTTTCCCGCAAAGGGATTGGCATGCCAGTGACGGGTTTTGCCAATAAGCCAAATGATATCCCAGATCTCATCAATATGGTGGGCGGCGCTCCGTTAGTCATTAAATTACTCGAAGGCACTCAAGGGATTGGTGTCGTACTCGCTGAAACTAAAACGGCTGCTGAGAGCGTGATTGAAGCATTCTTGGGGCTCAAAGCGAATATCTTAGTACAGGAATACATTAAAGAATCCAATGGTAGTGATATTCGTTGTTTTGTTGTCGGTGACAAGGTTGTTGCTTCGATGAAGCGTCAAGGTCCCGAGGGCGATTTCCGCTCTAATCTGCATTTAGGTGGTTGTGGTGAGGTGGTAAAAATCACCTCTGTTGAGCGTAAAATGGCTATTGCCGCTGTGAAGGCGATGGGATTGGTTGTCGCGGGAGTAGATATTTTACGTTCTAACCGTGGTCCACTGATCCTTGAGGTTAATTCGGCGCCTGGCATTGAAGGGATTGAGCAAACAACAGGGATTTCAGTGACTGAGCCCATTGTTGAGTATATCGAGAAAATGGTTGCGGCCCGTAAAACAAACCGGTCAATTATTGCCTAATTGGTGATAGTGATAAAATGACGCCACTTTTTAAGGTGGCGTTTTTTATGTTTAGAGCTTATAGATCAAAACTGTAGGAATATCCGAGTACTAGTTTGGCATCATCATCGGTGAGATCGGTATCTGAGACCATAAATGACACTGTGCCTATGCTGGTATCTGCGCTGAGAGTCACGTTATAGTCGGCATAATTATCTTCGCCAAACCAAGATTGGACGACATCACCGTTTGAGTAACCATAGTGCACTGATAAACTCAGCTTTTCAGTGAGAGGTACGGATATTGTCGCGGCAAGATAACTGAGATCTTTATTATCTAAAGGATCGGCGGCCAGATCGTCACCGGCATTGATGACTTGGGAGTAAGCCAGTTCGAGCCATTTCCACGTGACAGCAGCATGGAGCTCACCAAAATCAATACTGCCCGGTGCGTCTGGATAGGCGTAGTAGAGATAGCCAAAGTCGTAGCTAATGTCTTCGGTAATACTGCCGCCATAACCCGCATATAGATCAAGCTCGTAGCTAGTATCATCACCAAAATCCACATTCGATGCCCAAGTTCCCGCATAAAATCCAGAATCGTGGCTGTAGTCAAGACCACCTTGGATTGCGACCGCATCTTTAGTTTGGGTCGCACCGCGCCATAGATAATTAGAGGTACCGCCAATGTTGCCTGATACGGCTGCAAAGGCGTTGCCTGCCAGTAACATTCCCGTCGATAAGGCCAAAACGCTGTACAGTGATTTCTTCATGCTCATCCCCTCGATTGACTTATTTATCGATTCACCATTGGCACACTCAAAGTCAGCTGTGGTCATTAGTGCATCTTGGTTTTTTTCTAAGGAAGGATTTGCTAATCACATGCCACTATTACAATGCCATGTAAAACAAGGTATTAGAACTCGCAATGTTAATGAAATGTTTTTATTTGCCAGTTTGTGGGGCAGAGGCGCACTTTTGTTGTGCAAAAAAATATTCAGTGCTTCACTGGGATTGGGCAAAAAAAACGCCTCACAATGGAGGCGTTGTATTGAATTTTATAACTTAGTTTACGCTGTCACGTAGGGTTTTACCCGCTTTAAACTTAGGCACTGTCGCTTCAGCAATTTGAATTTCTTTACCCGTTTGTGGGTTACGGCCAGTGCGAGCGGCACGAGTCGCTGTTTCAAAAGAACCGAAACCTACGATGGAGATTTTGTCACCATTTTTCATTGATTCGGTAATAGCTGCTTCAAAAGACTTCAATGCGCGTGCTGCTTCTACTTTCGTTAGATCGGCATTTTCTGCAATTTTGGCGATTAGTTCAGTTTTGTTCATTTTTATTGTCTCTTCTTTCCGTAGATTTATTTGAAATAAGCGTGCCTAACATGCCATAAGGTTTAGCACTTGGAAAGCCTTTTGCGTCTAGCGTGCAGCAGGATGTTCAGTAAAGCGCAGAATATTTACTCAGTTCGTGACTTAAGTTTTATTCTGGTTTTATTCTTCTAACAGTTGATAGAGTAATTTTTTAACAAGTTTGGGTTCAAAGGGTTTGTCACATAAGGCATTTACACCCGCTTGGGACACATTGCTGAGGTGGGTATCGTTGGCTTCGGAAGACACCATCAAGATGGGAATGTGCGATTGTTGGCTTTCATTGCGGATAAATTGTGTCAAAGCTAGCCCATCTACACTCGGCATATTGTAATCAGTGATCACTAAGTCGAACATATTGTGTTTCATTAACGCTATGGCTTGCGCGCCATCCTCGGCCTCGGTAATCAGCTTCATCCCTAAGTTACCAATCGTACGTTTAATGACGTTTCTTGCCATACGGCTATCATCGACCACTAATACACGCACATCTTGTACATCGAAATTACTGAGGTCGAGTTCATCGTGGCTGAGTAAATCAATCGTGGCATTCAATGCTGTACCTAAATGGTCGGCACTGAAGGGTTTAGGTAGAATCGCTACTACACCCGATTGGCGGAATATTTCAAGTTGCTCACGGCGGCACTCACTCGAGACCAGCATAAATTGGATATCTTTGCAGTCAGCGTTGGCCCTTAAGTAGCCCAAGAGATCGATGGCAGTGCCATCATCGAAATGCATGGCGCTCGCAATAAGGTCAGGTTTATGGCGAGCAATAATATCTTTAGCCGCTTCTATGTTTTCTGCGGTTTGAATGCTGAGAATGCCTTCTTGTTGTAAGCGCTGAATAATAATTCGACGCTGTGTCTCTGAAGGTTCTACCAAAAGAATGGAAAGTTCGCTGGGCGATAAATGGCTCATAGTTTACTTCAAGTTAAGAGTCGTAAGTATTTTACTGGGTCGCTAAGCTACGCTATTGATAACAGCTTAGCAACAAAGTCCATTACTGAGTTTGGCGGGTCAAATAGTGTCTCGTGACCTTAGAAAATGCGATCCAATACTGCACGAGTAAAATAACAATAATGCTCACTGTGAGTGGCAACATAGGAATGTTGTGGCCAGAAACAACCACTTTTACATCCTCAGGGGTAATGCGATAGGCAATAATTGCTGTAATCCCCAGAGCCGAGAATCCTAAGGTTTGCATGCCAATATAAATCTTCAACACTAAGCTAGACCACGGCGCGCGTATGAGTATGCCAACGAGCACGGGGAGGACACCTAGGGTGAATACATCTAGGGATTGAGTCATCACAGTACGCCAAAGTGCAGCAATGCTGAAGAGGCAATATAACGTGATCAGTAGTATAAGACGTTTAGGCATAGATTGAAGTGCACACCAGTAGCAAAGAAGATGAGCAAGTGTAGGAAATGCCCTAATCCGAGTCCAGTATAACCGTAATATCGTGTAGAATATGCCTTTTTGCTAGAGGCTCTAATAGGTGACGTTTATGACAGAAGTTGAGTTTTGGGGTTTAGTCACGCGAACGGAAGCGGCACAATCACAGGAGTCTTTGACTCAAGCACTGAAGCAGAAACTTGCCGAATTGAGTAATGAAGAGTTAAAAGCTTTCGATAAAATCTTTGGTCAGCAGATGCGCCGTAGTTATTTGTGGTCTGTTTGGGGGGCGGCTTACATTATTACGGGCTGTGATTCTGAATATGCTTTTGCCGAGTTTAGGTGTTTTTTGATTTCACTCGGTAAAGAAATTTTCGAAGGTGTGGTTAATCAGCCTGACACTTTAGCACGTTTAGTCGCTTGGCCAGAGCGAGATGCCTATGCTTACCCTTTTGTAGATGAATACGACCTTATCGCAGGGCAATTATACGAAGATAGAACCGGTGAGGAACTGCCCTTTATGCCATCGGGCAAGGCGACGCCCGTGGGTAAAAAATTTAGCACTAAGCCCAAGGATTTAAAGCTGCAATACCCTGAGCTCAGCGCCCGTTTTCCATTTTAATCTTGGCAATACCTTACGAGCGTAAGCAAGCGTTGGTAGTGACATCGAAGGTCATGCCGTATTTAGGGCAGATGTCGCTCATAAACTCATGTTCTTGCGCGGTTAATTGTTGACTAAAATCTTGCTTAAGCTGCTCTGTCATTTGATGTTCAGCCGCATTTTGCATCTGAGCCAATTTGCTCAAATGAGTGTTAACTGCCTGTTGCTGGCTGATGGTCAATGGCGCAGCTTGGCTTGAAATACTTACGCTAGTTCCGATTGTCAGCAGTGCCAATAAAGCGAGTTTTCGTGAATATGGGTTGAATAGATAAGCCGTTTTTAGGTTCATAGGTAAGCTCCAAGTTAAAAATTACGTTTAACACGTTAGTTCTAAATCGTGCATCCTTAGACGGTAAAGAAAACGAGTTGTACTGTGAGGAGCTGAGTTTATTGTATAAATATTGAACCTATGCTGAATGGTTAGTTAGTGCTCATTCTTCATTTCTTCGCATTGAAATCCTTGCTTACGGGTATCGAACTGGCACATAGATCCACATTCCCAAGGCACATTGTCGTAGAAGGCAGATTGTTCGCGTGCAAAATCGCGGCAAGTATTATAGCTGTCAAAGTTATCGGTTTTTTTATATTTTCCTGAATCATAGCCATGGTTGTAGATAAAGGCTGACCAAGTTTTAGGGCCAGTATTTTTGTCACTCGGGGAGATAAACCAAATCGCACTTACGACGCAGGTAAACAGGATAAGAATGAACACAGGTACAACAGGGAATTTCATTTTTTATTAAGTGGGCAATGTAAACAATAGCGGAAGGATAACGCTTTTTTTGTCGTTATGCGCGTGAAATGTTCACAAATTGATAACTATGCACTTACTTGGTGCAATTTCGATACAAAAAGATACGTATCGGTTGTGATAGTTAAATAATATTTACTTAATTATACAAAAGCTTACGACACATTTGCTGTACTTATATCAGTTTTGCGTTAAGCTCTAGTTCAGGTTAGATTTTGTACTGTGGTTCTCAGAAAGTTATCTAGGCCTTGGAGGCAAACATGAAAATTCAGTCCCTTTTACTCGCAGGTGTATTAAGTTGCAGTGCGGCTTGGGCGGCCGATGAAGCGCCTGTGGATCCCGTCACCGAAGATGGTGTGGTTAAAATTGTTTGGCAAAGTCCTAAAGATTATCGCGATATAAAATCATCAGGGGAGCTCCAATCCCGTTATGAGAAGCGCTTATTTGAGACCTTAACTGAAAACATCAATAAAGAAGCCGCGAAGATTTTAAAGCCAAATCAAAAGCTTGAAATGACCATTACCGATGTTGATCTTGCGGGTGATATGCGTCCAACATTTGGTGCGACCGCCAATGATTTACGCATTATCAAAGACATTTATCCGCCGCGTATGACTTTTTCTTATCAAGTCATGGAAAACGATAAAGTGATTATCGCGGGCGATGAAAAACTGTCGAATATGGGGTTCATGGATGGGATCCAATCTTTAAATGATAAACCTTTTATGTATGAAACCAAAATGTTAACCGAGTGGTTAAAGAAGACGATTGCCCCACAACTTTAATGACTCATATCGGTTGCTAATGCTGAGGATTTAAGTTGTTTAGCTATGCCGTTAGGGCCTGAGTGTCGATAATTAGATGATTTTCTAACAGGTAAAATCCGTTATTTGCGGATTTTGCCTGTTTTTTTGCCCTAGCGCTTAAGGTCGATAGACTATGTTCATGGGCGTTAAAGGTGAGTGCGGGGGGTAAAATGCCTACACACAGACTGATCAATTGATGGTAACAGGCTTCACCTTTTCTATCGTCGGCGAGCATTTCTTGGGCCAGCCAATGCTCGGCGCTATAAAACAAATGCTTATGGGTTTCAAAATCCGCTAGAATTCGCTGGCAACGGCTGATCATATGCTCACAGGTGCTGATAATGACAAAGTCATCGCCGCCGACATGGCCAACAAAGCAATTGTCGCTTTTATACTTCAGTAACAGATTCGCCACTTCACAAATCACTTCATCGCCACGGCAAAATCCATAAATATCGTTATAAGGCTTAAAGTTACACAGATCAAAATAGGCTAGATAAAAATGTTTCTTTTGGATCTTAAGGCGTTTTAATTCCTCTTGAATGGGCACATTACCCGGCAAGTCTGTAAGAGGATTTGCATGGCGCGCCATCTTAATTCTGTGCTCTGTGATCCTTTGTAGCAAATCCTTGGTATGGCCTATGCCGAGTAGTTTTCCACGGCGAAGGATAATGAACTGTTGCGCTACCGTATTAGCACTCTCTGAGGTCAGTAATTGACTTACGGTGGATAACGGTTCGTTGGCCTCAATCTGGATGACTTGCGGGTCCATCACTTCACTCACAGCATGATTTTCATGTAAGGCGCGACCATAGGGTGTGCTGAAGAGTTCAAGTAAGGTCGCGCGGCTGATAATACCGAGTGGCAACTGGTTATCGACCACTACAACCGCCTGTAATGCAGGTTGCGAGATAAAGGTGTCACTTAAAAATTTGAGTTTAAGTGTAGGCACTACGGTTATGGCGCTCGTGCACAGGCTCTCGGCCGATTCGCTGTATCTAGGTTGAATTTGAGTATTGCTTGGCACTAAGGTCGCTTTCATCGCGCGGCAGGGGAGTACTTCTGGACGGCCGAGTAAGTAGCCTTGGCAATAGACGATACCCAGTTGTTTGAGTACGGCTAATTCCTCTTGCGTTTCAATTCCTTCGGCTATCACTTTGCAGGTTAAACTTTGGCATAACTCCACAATCGAGCGGACAAATTCCTGTTTGACGGGAGTCGAATCAATCTGATGGATAAAGTGACGGTCGATTTTGACATAGTCGGGTGACAATTCTGACCAGAGTCTCAGACCCGAATAACCTGCACCTAAGTCATCGATCGCTGTTAAAAAACCTTGGCTACGATAGTGATTCAAGCAGGATTTGAGTAAATCGATATCATCGGCGGGATATTGCTCTGAAAGTTCAATCACAACCTGTGATGGCGCTATGCCGAGTTGTTGCAGCAGTTGTAAGGTCATGCCCTTGGGGTGGGCAGGATCTAATAATGCCTTGGGCGAGATATTGATAAACAGCTTGCCTTGAAACTGACGCAACTTAAATTGCTCGAGTGAAATACGGCGACAAAGGGTTTCTAGCTCGCTTAATTTACCTTGATGTTCGGCGGTCTGAAATAGCGGGACTGGGGAGTATAACGGGCTGTGTTCAGGGCCACGGCTTAACGCCTCAAAACCATGAATTTTATGTTCTAATATATTGAAAATTGGCTGAAATAAGGGACTGATTGCCGCTTTAGAGATTATTTTATCGAGCTCTTTAGCCAGATCTAAACTTGTCATTACGTCAGCCCCTTCGTCTATGTGAGCGGAGTCTATGACTTAGAAATGACAAAATGATGACAGTTTTGGGGAAGCTTAGTGCTATCTATCTGTGTTGGTGGGCTTGATTAGATATACCATGGAAAGAGCTGAAATCTAAGGTGAGTTCCAGCTCCTAATCTCGGTTTAGCTTTGCTTCTTAAAGGCCTGCAATGTTTGCAGTAATGCGCCTAACTGACGCACATAGGTTTCGAGTTCTTTAGGATCGAGCGTTTGATGTCCTTCCATGCGAGTTAAGTCATCGACCAACTCTTGCACATAGGGCAGAAAGCGATTACTCGAAGCGATAAAACCTTGTTCTGCCGTGAATATGCTGGTGAAGTTTCCATGGCCAGCTTTCTTTAGTTCATCTAACTTAGCGTCGGCGTCTATGGCTTGGCGATAGGCGATTTGAAGATTTTCTTTCAGTTGCTCTATAACCTTGGTATGTGGCATAACAGCGTCTCATTGCAAAATTTGCAGGAATTATAAGGGGCAAAGGATATGGCAACAAGCCAATGGCGACTAATTGCATCAATCTGTTTTCTGGCGTTAGCGGGTTTGAGCACGAAAGTGGCGGGTGCAGAAACCGATAAACCACCATTTTATCAAGTGCAATGGCAAGGCAAGAGCGCGTATTTGCTGGGTTCGATTCATATTGGACGTGCCGACTTTTATCCTTTACCCACCCAAATTGAAATCGCGTTGGGTAAAGCTAAGGGCTTAGTCGTAGAAGTCGATATCAATAAAGTCGATAGCACAGCCTTACTGCAGCAATACGGCCGCGCCGATAAAGCCAAAGGTTTAGATTGGCAGAGCCGAGATAAACAAACAGTTGAGAGCATGACGCCTTACTGCGCGGCCACGGCAAATGTTTGTCAGTCGATACAATCTTTTGCACCTTGGCTGCAGGCTACTCAAGTTAACTTATTGCGTTATAACGACTTAGGTTACAGCACGGATTATGGCGTTGATATGCAGTTGATGGCTCGATATGCGACTTTGCCTGTGTATCCGTTGGAAACCGCCGAGTCACAATTTCAATTGTTAGCGTCTTTTAATAGCCAAGAGCAGTGGTCTATGGTGCGTGAGGCGATTAGCGCATCGGATGCGGAGCTTTTATCGTTAATAACGGCTTGGCGTTCAGGTAATGAAACTGAGCTTGATTCCATAATGCAGGAGCAAATGGGCGGCGAGGGCGACACTAAAATGCTAGAGAAAATCCTCTGGCAGCGAAACCATGTGATGGCCGATGGCATTATAAAATTAATGGGCTCGACTGATGTGACTTCACCTTTGTTTGTGGTGGTTGGTGCTGGCCATGTGGTAGGGGATAAAAGCGTGGTGCAATTGCTAGAGCAAGCAGGCGCCAAAGTGAGCGCCTGCTGGAAACAGACTTGTCAGTAATCGTTTAGGTCGCTGCGCTTAGAGCGACGCGCATTTAACCTGCAGGACTCTGCCCTAAAAAATGCACATATCGGCCGAGGGAAATATAGGGTTCGCGTTGCGAGTACTCCAGCTCCATTTGTAGCAGCTTTTGATAGTCGAAATCCGCGGGCTGACTCTTTTTCAAATAGTCGTGGATTACACGCACGCCAGACTGGCTGATGAGCGACATTCGCCACTCGCTAAACCAATCTTTAACTTCTTGAATATAAAGCGGATGAGTGGGCGTTAGTCGCACTTTCTTCTTCACTTTTAAATCAGCGGCGACGTAATCGAAATTGCCCGACACTAAAGCATGAAAGCGCATGGCTTCTTTGTTGTAAAACATCAAAGAGAATAATCCGCCGGGTTTTAGCATAGTAAGTAAACCCGCTACAGTGGGCTTAGCATCCGTTAACCACTCAACGACCGCATGACACAGTATGATATCGAAATAGCCATGGTTATCGACCGATAATGCTTGGATAGGCGCATGGATAAGCTGGATAGCTAATGGTTCAGGTGAGGCATCAATTTGTTCTTTGGCTTGAGCCAGCATCTCAGCAGAGATGTCGCAGAGTACAACTTCGTGGCCGAGGCGCGCTAATCTTTGGCTAAAGTAACCAAAACCACCGCCCGCATCTAATACTCTGAGTTTTTTATCCCCCAGTTTTGCCAGCGCGGGGACGAGGTCGCGCCATAGCACTGCGGCACGAATTTCGCCCTTGGGCGTGCCATAGATGTTTTTCGCAAATTTTTGCGCGAGCTTATCAAAATTCTTATCTTGCACGTGATAACTAGGTTAAAGAGAGTGGAACGATAGTGTGACACAGTCGTAAATTTTTCGCACTCTGGAGATGTTATTGCCGAGTTGAGATGGATAAATTTGCATCGTTAATTCTTAATGTATTGATTTTATTAGTAGTAATTATTCCTACTAAACTTAGGGATACACAGAACTCAGTGCTCTGGGTTATAATCACGCCGTTTTCGCCAAACCTGACTCTATATACCCAAGCGACCTGAAGATACGAGTTTCAGAGCGCCTAGGGTGCTTCAATTCAAGGCGCATCAATGACAGAATGTCGGCCACCTTTTGAATTGATGCAACACGGAAGTGAAGTGCCCTAGGCGCTCCGTCCCGGCGGGTTTTAACGCACTTTATGCTGTGTTGGTTATTTTGAACTTAGTCCACTAGGTCCGCAAATAACCGCAATCGCCATGGATGGCGTGAATGCCATTTATGCAGGAGCAATAAAGGGCCTTGCCTAAAGTGCGTTAAATTCCCGCTGAATCCTGCATTTTCAGGTTGTTTGGGTATAGTTGTCCATTCGGAGAGTCAGCATCAGCCCTTATTAAGACGCAGCACTGCCTGTTTTACACTCGTTATCAGCTTGATTGATCAGACGTTACTCGTCTGTGCGGGGTAATTTATGGCAATGTATTTTTGTGCCAAGGGATAGTTAATTAAAAGGTACTCAGACTTGAATAATGCATATTGTGTTGAATTGAACGCGATGCCGTCGCTGTTTTCTCTTTATCGCAAGATCTTCTTTGGCCGTAAGCCTGGTTGGGATCAACAGCCGTTGCCCCAAATCAAGGTGACCGCGCCGCATGTGACTGTGTCTGAAGCTAAAGTAAGCCAATATGCGCAGGTGTGTGGTTTTCAATTTGACGGTAAAGTTCTACCGCCAACCTATCTCTACGTGATGGCATTTCGCCTGCATGCGGTGATCTTTACCCACGATGGGATCACTTTCCCACTGCTTGGGATGATCCACCTTAAGAACCGCATTCAAGTGTATCGGCCTGTGACGGTGGACGAGACTTTCTCCCTCGAGTGCGCTTTGACCACGAGCCGCGAGACGGATTCTGGCTTAGAGTTTGAATTTGTGTCTAAGGCGTTTGTGGGTGAAGAACTCGTCTGGGAATCGCTATCCACCTATTTATATCGTATCGATGTTGCTGGACGTCGCGTTCGTCCACCTAAAGCCATTGATATGGCATGGGAAACACCACAAAGCTGGAGTTTGAGTGAAGATTTAGGTCGTCGTTATGCTAAGGCATCTGGCGACTATAACTTGATCCATCTGCATCCAGTGCTTTCAAAGCGTTTTGGCTTTGATCGAGTGCTCGCCCATGGCATGTGGTCTAAGGCCCGTTGTTTAGCAGAGTTGATGCCAAGTATTGGCGATCGTCCATTCACTGTGGATGTGACCTTTAAGCTGCCACTGTTGATGCCTGCCGATGTTGGATTTGGCTATGAGCAGAATGCTAATAATATGGTATTTGAATTACGTGACAGCAAAGGCCGTCGCCCCCATTTAAGTGGCGATGTGCAGTTTTAAGCCGCACTCAATAATACATACAACCACGGCGCCTTCTGGCGCCGTTGTTGTTTATGGTTGTTGCTTTTGAGAAATAAAAATCAAGGTACGCTGTGACCCATAGATGCCTGCCAGATACTGAACCATTGCTGGCGATCGAGCTGGATCTCATTGGCGGCGACGGCGCTCTTGAGCCGTTCGAACGCAGGGCAGATTATTTGATGCAGATTAAGGAATTGCTCATTAACCCTTTCGACGGCTATATATCTTAAAGCCAATCACCTAATATCCGCCCTATTCAATGAGTGTTGTTAGTTGAACTCTCATACTAAACCAGAGTGTATCTGAAAGGGAGAAACCGACGCATGCTGACAGATATGGATATTTCGAATCGCGCTAGCCTAAAAGACATTAATGAACTGGGCGTCGACTTAGGTCTATTACCCGAAGAGATGATGCAATTTGGTCACACTAAAGCCAAGGTTGAGCTCAGTGTGTTGCAGCGTTTGGCTGGGCAGCGCAAAGGCAAATTGATTATCGTCACCGCAGTCACGCCTACGCCTCACGGTGAAGGTAAAACAGTGACGAGCATTGGCTTAACGCAATCGTTAAATGCCATAGGCAAAAAGGCCTGTGCCTGTATTCGCCAGCCCAGCATGGGGCCTGTATTTGGGGTAAAAGGTGGCGCTGCGGGTGGCGGTTATGCGCAAGTGGTGCCCATGCAGGAGATGAATTTGCATCTCACGGGTGATATTCATGCCGTCAGCAGTGCCCACAATTTAGGGGCAGCGGCGATTGCGGCGCGGCTATTTCATGAAGCGCGCTTAGGTAAGGCGGAATTTGAGGCGCAATCTGGGCAAGCGTTTTTGGATATCGATCCCAGTGAGATCCGTTGGCACCGAGTGGTCGATCACAACGATCGCTGTCTTAGGCAAATCCAGGTGGGCTTAGGCGATAATAATGGCCCAGAGTACGCCTCCAGTTTTGATATCACCGCCGCCTCTGAGTTAATGGCGATTTTAGCCTTAAGTCATAATTTGGCGGATATGCGGGTACGGATCGGTCGTCTAGTGCTGGCGTTAAATACTCAAGGGCAAGTGATCACAGCCGAAGACTTAGGTGTCGCTGGCGCGATGACGGCCATCATGGCGGATGCGATAAAGCCGACGTTAATGCAGACCTTAAATGGTTCACCTTGCCTGATCCATGCGGGACCCTTTGCCAATATTGCCCACGGTAATTCATCCATTATTGCCGATGACATCGCCCTCAGACTGGCGGATTTTGTGGTGACTGAAGCTGGTTTTGGCTCAGATATGGGCTTTGAAAAGTTCTGTAATATCAAGGTGCGTCAATCGGGTCAGGTGCCCGCTGCCGCTGTGCTGGTCACTACTTTAAAAGCGCTGAAGGCCAATAGTGATTTAGTGTCTGAGTCAGATATCAATCTACCAGATCAGGCTCGACTCGAAGCAGGCTTTGCAAATTTAAACTGGCATATCAATAATGTGGCTCGCTATGGTATTCCTGTGGTGGTTGCCATTAACCGTTTCGCCACTGACACTGATGCCGAGTTGCAATGGCTAACTGAAGCCGTCAACGCGAGCAGCGCCTTTGGCTGTGAGGTCAGCGATGCTTTTAGCCAAGGGGAGGCGGGCGCTGTCGCCTTAGCGCAGACAGTGGTTCGCGCCGCTGAAACCGAGAGTCAGTTCAAGCTGTTATATTCAGATGAAGCCTCATTGGAGGCTAAGTTATCCACCTTAGCCGAGGTGGGGTATGGCGCAGCGGGCGTTAGCCTTTCTATCGAGGCCAAACAACAGGCGCAGCAGCTGACCGTATTAGGTTATGGGCATTTGCCCCTGTGTATGGCCAAAACGCCGTTATCAATTAGTCACGATCCTAGCTTAAAGGGCGTTCCTCAGGACTTTGAGATCCCAGTGCGGGATTTAGTCTTGCATGCTGGTGCGGGGTTTATCACCGCCTTGGTGGGGAATGTGATGACTATGCCAGGACTTGGGCTGAAACCGGGTTACTTAAAAATTGATATTGATGTGCAAGGTGAGATAGTCGGCTTAGGCTAACACTGATGCAGAGATTGATAGGCCAGAGATAAAAATAAGGGCGAGCTCATTGCAACGCCCTTCTTCTCTCGTTTAACGCTGGTTTAAAGCGGTGATTTCGTGGTTTGATAGATATGCACATCACGCTGTGGGAAGGGAATACTGATCCCTTCGGCGTCAAAGCGCATTTTCACTTCGCGGGTAATGTCCCAATACACTTCCCAGTAATCTTCCGGTTTTGCCCAAGGGCGAACGATAAAGTCGACCGAAGATTCGCTCAATAGATGTAGCTTAATCGTCGGTTCTGGCAATGGTTGTACCTTAGGATGCGCTTCGACGATGGACTTGAGAATCGCTTCAGCTTGTTCGATGCTGTCGCTATAACTGATCCCAAAGGTCATATCGACTCGACGTTGATGCTCAGCTGTGATGTTGTTAATTGTGTCACCCCAAATCTTATTATTAGGAATAATAAGACGTTGGTTATCCATGGTTTTAATCGTGGTGGAGACAAGGCTCATGTGACTGACGCGTCCGGTGACGCCAGCGGCGTTGATCAAATCGCCCACATCATAGGGACGGTAAATTAAGATCATCATGCCTGAGGCGAAATTCGACAGGGTATCTTGCAGGGCAAAACCAATAATTACACCCGCGATACCAAAGCCTGCGAGCAGGGGACCAAGTTCGATCCCAAGCTGTGAAAGGGCGATTAACAGCCCGATAGTAAAGACGGCTTTACCTGATAGCGAGGTGAAGAAGTCTTGTAATAACTTACTTAAATTCAACTTAGAATTGCTAACGGTATTTTTCACTATCTGTTTGGCTAACTTGCCGGCGAGACCCGCAATAAACAAGATCAAACAGAAAACAAATAACTTAAACACGACGGTTGGGCCGTGATTAATCGCTTGTTCTTGTGCCGTATTTAGCCACTGCTCAACGAGACTTGATGCCACATCAAAGTTCAACACATCTTGAGTTATATCACCTGAAACACTAAAGAGTGTCTTTTTCAGCGCGGCGGTATCATGGCCTAAGGCGTCGAGTAGGCTGATGTCGATATTTAAGCTCTGACTATTCTGTGCTAAGCGTTCCTTTAGCATCATTACGTGGCTGGTTTGCGCCGAAGTGACATCTTTACCTGCATTGGTTGCGATATCGATTGCTGCTTGTAGTTGCTGCTGGGTATAAGTCACTAAACTTTCTAGCGTATCGGCACGTGCTACTAAAATTTGCATCAGTGATTTTTGTGCTTCGCTAATATCTTGGCCAACTTGTTCGAGCCAAGTGAGCGTCTCGAGTTGTTGCTTGTAATAGGTGTCTTTTTCTAATTCGCGCTTTGATATTTCCAGCAGAGTCGCATCATCTGTGCTCGAACCTAATTGCTGTTCTAATTTACTAATGTTGTCATCGATATAAGCATCAATTTGTTGGATGTAGTTAAGTTGTCCTTGGATTAATGGTTGCAGAAAAGCTTTGTCGATTGGCGTTGTTTCGAGCAGATCTTTAATCTTATTACGTAACTGTAAGGTTTTGTTTTGAATTCGATATTCAACAATTGTCTTCAATTCGCCTTTGGCATTTTTTAGTTTACGTATATCCGTATCGATAGCCTGTTGCAGCATTGCCAGTTCTGCCTTGAGCGTTACAGGAGTGCTGGATGGGCTTTCGGTTGCAGCGACAGGTTCAGTTTGCGCTTGGGATGAAAGGCTCAGTAGTGGTATTAGCAGGGCAAACACGAGAGCGAGGTAGCGGTGCATAGGAGTGATCTTAAGTAGAAATATGTCTGAGTATGATAGATGTTGCCGGATCTACTGTAAAATATCTGCGAGTGAAATAGCCCTTGGAATTAAACTTTTTTAGGGAAGGGTTGATTTGAGCTTAACCTTGAGTGCGGTGCTTTATCTGCTTTTTCCGACATTTTGGGTATTTACAGGCCGAACTCTAGTCGGTATCTGGTAAACTTGCGCATCGTTATTTAGGAATCGTGTTTTCATGTTGTGTTCCCATTGTAATCAATACATCAAGGTCAGTGACATTAGCCAGCAAAGAGGCAAAGGTTTCGACGCCCAAGTGCGTTGCCCCCATTGTGCGGCTTGGTTAGGCCGCAGCCCAACATTGGCTAAACTCAAGTTATTAGGATTTTATTTGAGTGTGTTTATGGCGGGATACAGTTACTTTGATGCCTCTGTGCGGTATTTTGCGATCCCTGTAATGATTTTTTCGTTGATGTTGTTGTTTGTGAGCCATTTTATGGATCAAGTCATCACCATTGAAGCGCCCGAGCAAGTCGATGATAGCGATCAAAGGCAGAAGTATCGTTAGGCTAATAAGTGGATTCGTTATGGATAGGAAAATCGGCGGTAAATTTTCCAGAGACGAACATCATTTGAGCGCCTTTAGCAGGCGCTCAAAATGCAACTAAGAGGGTTTAAAGGGCGAACTGCAGCCGCGTCTTTATTTACTGCACGACTTGTTCTTGGCTCGTTAAGGAGTGCTCAACGTAATAAATACCACCAAATATCACC
Source organism: Shewanella sp. SM101 (assembly GCF_025654465.1). Classification (NCBI taxonomy): domain Bacteria; kingdom Pseudomonadati; phylum Pseudomonadota; class Gammaproteobacteria; order Alteromonadales; family Shewanellaceae; genus Shewanella; species Shewanella sp. SM101. The sequence goes on along the minus strand of NZ_JAKKRH010000003.1, from coordinate 184,562 downwards.
GCGCTGAAGATGACTATCCCTAAGATAAGCCCTAAGTTTTCACGAAAAAATGCTAGCATAATAGTTGCCTTTAGGTGGATAAAACGGAGCCATATCGAGCTTGATTTCGTCATTGTGCTCGCAGACATAAAAACTAAATACACTATAGTTACACTCACTTAAGCTAATCTTAAATGCGTTTTTTACCTGAGTTCTCACAAGATCCTACCGCTATTGAAACAAGAAGTTATTGGTAAGACTGGGTACCTCAAATATCTTGTAACCTTTTGCAAAGCGATTACCTTATTGCAACTTGCTATGGCACTGACATAGACTTATGCAACTTTTTAACTATGGGGACGACTGAGTGAGACTTAAAAGTCACATTAGACGCACAATTTCGATATGGCTTGCTGCCGTACTGATATTGCTGTCTCTTGCTGCCTCAGCCCATAGTGTGACCCATCTTGATGATGGCGCTAAGACTCACTGTACCCTGTGCTTCCATCAGCACCAACTCAACAAGATTTTATTGACCCATCCGCTGACGCTGAATTTAGCTATACAGCATTTCGATGTGGTCGAATTTATTTTACCTTCCTCTATTTTTGAACACGTCAGTGTTTATCGCAGTCGTGCGCCTCCCTTCGCTCTCTAAATCAACTTAAAATTTTAACTTATTGTATTTCTTGATGACTTTATATCAGTCGTCGAGTGCTAGTTGTATTTTGGAGATATCATGACTGTTTTAAATACCCGAATTTCTTTGGTGGCTTTGGCGTGTGCGCTCGTTTCGCCTAGCTTATTTGCAGAAGACTCGAGCTTGACCAACCCTAATATCAGTGGTGTGCTAAATGGATATTATCAGACGGGAGAACGCCCATTAGCCGAGAGTCCAGATGGCTTTGGTTTAGGTGAAACTGAACTGGCGATGAGTGCCAATATCGATGATATGTTTTACGGTAAAATCACCGCAGTAGTTGAAATGCATGACGGTGAGACTGAACTGAATCTGGAAGAAGCCTTTATTCAAACTATGGCGATGCCAGCGGGGTTTTCTATCCGTGGTGGCCGTTTCTTATCGGACATTGGTTACCTCAATAACCAACACTTACATACTGATTCTTTCACCGACCGTCCTGTGGTTTACCGTGCATTCTTAGGGGGACATTATTTTGATGACGGTATACGTTTTAACTACGTAGCGCCGACGGACTTGTATTGGACCATGGGTGTTGAAGCCTTTAAGGGCGATAGTTTACATGCTGCCGATGAGCATGGTGAGCGTGAGTTTAAGAAGGTCGGCGTTTATACCTTGTACTCAAAAATTGGTGGCGACATAGGTGATAACAGCTCATGGCAAGCGGGGTTGAGTTACTTGCGCAACGAAAATGGCCAAGTGACTGCCCATGAAGAAGGGGAACATGAAGATGAGCATGCCCATGGTGATGAGCACGAAGGTCATAGCCATGCCGCATCTTACACAGGTAAAAATACCTATGGTGCTGATTTTGTTTATAAGTGGGCGCCTAACGGTAACTACAAATATCAAAATCTCACTGTGAGCGGTGAGTACTATCGCGTGAGCGATTTTACACCTATCGATTTACATCCTGAGGATGCTCCGAGCCAAGATTACCATCAGGGTTGGTATTTGAGCAGTGTGTATCAATTCACGCCGAGCTGGTCAGCGGGGGTGCGTTACGGTGAAGCTGATACGCAAGAGCTCCATGGCGATCATTTTCATGGGCAAAAGTTGAAGGAATCTGAGGTGAGTTTGGCTTGGCATTCTAGCCATTTTTCAACGGTTCGTTTCCAGTATACCAATCAAAAGGGTACTAACTTCGATGGAATAGAAGACGATAACATCTTCACTATTCAATACATTATGTCTCTGGGGGCTCACGGTGCGCATCAATTCTAATTTAGCTAAATTGGCCGCAGTGGCCTTATCTGTCACTTATACCGGTTTGGCTCACGCCGAACTAAACGTGTTTGCCTGTGAACCTGAATATGCGGCATTAGCGAAGGAGCTGGCTCCAACGGCTAGCATCTATTCGGCAACGACGGCATTACAAGACCCTCACCAGGTGCAGGCGCGTCCGAGTTTGATCGCTAAAATGCGTCAGGCGGATCTTGTGGTGTGCGCAGGTGCCGATCTTGAAGTGGGTTGGTTGCCTATGCTGCAGATGAAGTCGGCAAACGCAAAAGTGCGCTCGACCGAGCAAGGCTTATTTTTCGCCGCCGATCAAATCGAGACCTTAGATAAACTGGCCAGTGTCGATCGCAGCATGGGGGATGTGCATGCTCAAGGCAATCCACATATTCATTTTGACCCGACGCGACTGTTAAAAGTCGCCACGGCATTGAGTGCTAAGCTGACTCAGTTAGATCCTGCTGGTGCGGCCGATTATCAACAGTCACTGGCAGATTTTACCACTCGCTGGCAAGCCGCAGTCCCGCGTTGGGAAGAGCAAGCTAAGGGATTACAAGGTAAAAAAGTGATCGCTTACCACTCAAGCTTCAGATACTTATTCAACTGGATTGGTATCGAGCAAGTGGCAGATTTAGAGCCTAAACCGGGTTTAGCTCCGACTAGTGGCCACTTAGCGAGTCTGCTAACGCGCGCCGAACAAGGGGATATTCTGGCGGTGGTCGTGGCATCCTATCAGGACGAGCGCGGTGCAAAATGGCTGGGTGAAAAAGCAAACTTGCCCGTGGTAATGCTGCCTATGTCTGTGGGTGGTAATGATAAGAGCCAAGATTTATTTAGCCTGTATGACAGCGTGATTTCCCTCTTAAATGGAGTGAAATAAACCTATGTTTGATCTTGAGCTGATGTCGATTCTGTTACCTGCATTGGCAGCGGGGATCTTAGTGTTGTCGACGCATATTGTACTAGGGAGACAAGTACTTAAGCGTGGCATCATCTTTATCGATTTAGCGATAGCGCAAGTAGCCGCTTTAGGCGCGATTGTCGCTCACATGGACCACAGATTAGAAGATATGCCGTTTGCTAATGTGTGGATGCCAGCGCTGTTTGCCCTTGCTGGTGCAGGGTTTATCGCTTGGTTAGCTAAGCGTATGGCGGGTGAGTTGGAGGCTATGATTGGCTGCTTTTACGTCTTGTCTGCGGTGGCCGCAATGCTGTTGCTGGCAAACGATCCACATGGCGCCGAGTTGTTAAAGCAATTGATGTCAGGTCAGATCCTGTGGGTGAGTTGGTCACAACTGATTTTGCCGGCTGTAGTGTATTCACTGGTGTTATTAGCGATATTCCTGCGCCCCCAGGTGTTGGACGGGGCAGGATTTTATCTGCTATTTGCGCTAGTGATTACCTTATCGGTTGAATTAGTAGGTGTTTATCTGGTGTTCAGTACCTTGATATTGCCAGCTTTAGCGTTGAACAAGTACCGTGGTAAAGGTCGGCTATTTTACGCTTACCTCGTCGGTTTACTGGGCTATGTTTTGGGCTTAGTTCTGTCGGCGACCTTAGATCTCCCTAGTGGTGCGGCAATTGTCGCGACTTTGGCCGTGAGTGCCTTAGTTATCCGCTTTGTGTTAAGTAAAGTCTCACCTCAGGCAACTGAGTCTGAAATCCTACCCAAGCACCACGCTTAGTTCGATATTAATCTTAAAGCCCATCGATACACTGGAGGTTCAGTATATCGATGGGCTTTTTTTGCTTGCTTGTTAGCAAGTCAGCTTACAGATGTAAACAATATATTGAGTCCCAAAGCCATGGTGGCTATACTGTCGCCACTTTTACAGTCGGAGTAAATCGTGCTTTTAATCGTCAGATCAATGTTGTTGGCGGTATCTTTGTTGCTTGCCTTTATTTTTGGTGGCTTAGTGTGTTTATTAAGGCCTCGCCATCGCGACAATGTACATATGTTCGCCAAGATCTTCTCATCGGTTGCGCCAATCCTTGGGATTAAAGTGATTGTTCGCCGGCACGAAGATGTGCAGGACGGCCCGTATATTTTCTTAGCAAATCATCAGAATAACTTTGATCTCTTTACTCACACGACAGCAGTTCCTAAAGGTACAGTGAGTTTAGGCAAGAAGAGTTTGGCGTGGATGCCGCTATTCGGTCAAATCTATTGGTTGTCAGGAAATATTCTTATCGACCGTAAAAACCGTCACAGTGCCTTTGATACTATGGCTAAAACGGTTGAAAAAATTAAGCAGAAGAATCTATCCGTATGGATTTTTCCTGAAGGTACACGTTCGCGTGGTCGTGGTCTGTTACCTTTTAAAGCGGGAGCTTTCCATACTGCAATCGCGGCGGGAGTGCCAGTGGTGCCAGTGGTTGCTTCGTGTCAGAGCCATATTAAGTTAAATCGCTGGAATAACGGTGTCGTCATCATCGATATGATGGCACCTGTGCCGACCGCAGGTTTAGATAAAGCCGATGTGAAAAACTTCTCTGCGCAAATTCATGCCAGCATGTCGGCGAGATTTGCTGAGATAAATCAAGAAGCGGCAGCACTTATGGGTAAAACTCTCGCGAGTGATGACGTATAATGCCAATTTGAGCCAGATTTACCTTAACGGAGACAAATCCATGTCTATTGAAAGTCAGTTAAAAGCCCAACTTGCAGAGAATCGTGACATAGTGCAAGCCCTGCTTGACGATGGCTCAGAGCCTGATGCGGAATATGTTATTGAGCATCACTTTTCATCGACCAATTTTGACCGTCTTGAAAAAGCGGCTGTGGATGCCTTCAAATTAGGTTTTGAGGTGAATGATGCCGAAGAAATGGAACTGGAGGATGGTTCAATAATCTTCTGTTTCGATGCTGTCGCACACCACAAACTGGATGTTGAATTACTGGACAAAGCGGCCGAGCAATTGCTGCAATTAGCGGTAAAGCAGAAAGTGGAATATGACGGTTGGGGTACCTATTTCGTCGGCGATGAAATGGATGACGAAGAAGATGAAGACGAAGAAGATGATGGTTTTCCTCATTAATTCGTTAGCGGATCTCGAGTTTAATCTTCACTTGTTTTAAATAAAAATGCCCATCATTGATGGGCATTTTTATTGGGTATACTTAGGATTTACTTGTTTTACTCGTATGTAAAACACTGCAGTTACGGCCTTTTTGTTTCGCTTCGTACAGGGCTTTATCGGAGCAGGAGATCCAGCTAGAGCTGCTGGTGATATGGGAGCCAATTTCGCACACACCTAAACTCACAGTCACAGTAATCTTAAGGCTTTCATACACTATGACGGATGCAGCAATTTTCTCCCTGAGTCGCTCGGTAAAGTTCATCGCATCTGCGCCGCTGGTTTTAGGCAATACAACCGCAAATTCTTCGCCGCCATAACGCCCTGCACAGTCGGTATCACGTAAGGATTGGCTGAGTAAGTGCGCAATATGCTGAATGACTTTATCACCCGCCACATGACCATAGCTGTCGTTGATATGTTTAAAGTTATCGATATCTATCATGACTAAACTTGCCATACCTGAGTAGCGGGCATACAAGTCGTACTCGTGGTCTAAGCACTCTTGCCAATGACGACGATTATGCAACTGAGTTAGACCATCGGTTTGGCTAAGGCGTTCGAGTTGCTCGTTGGCAGCTTTAAGTTGCAATTTGTTGATGGCGATATCTGTCACGTCATAAATAATCACACTGATATGGGTCACTTGTCCCGTGAGCGATGCCAGCGGCAGCAGGGTCACGTTCTGGTACATGTAGTCAGCACGGCCCGTTATCGGGCGATAGTTTTTAAATTGGAAAACGTACGGACGTTGTTCCCAGCTGATAAAGGCACGGTTTTTAAGCATAAAAACCGATTCCATTTTCTGCTTTAACCAAGTGGCGGGCAGATCGGGGAAGCGGGTAAACAGGTTTTGACCTTTGATAGAATTAGGGGAAACACCGCTGTGATTCTCCATAAAACCGTTCCACAGCTGGATATTGTAATGGCGATCTAATACCACTAATCCCACCTCTATGGTTTGTACCATATCGATGAGCCAGTGTAGTTCGTTCATTGCGCTTTGGTCATTTGACATAGGATAAAATCCAACTGGTTAATCGAGTAAATAGCCGAGTTTATAGCTAAGTGTGGGGATAGAATCCTCGGTGAAGAGCAGTAGCAAATCGCATTGAATATTATGATCTTCAATCCGATAGTTGATCTCCATTGCCAAAGTTCGGTGCCATTTCTCTGAATTATCATGGATCAGATCGTTAACCGTGCAGTGCCGTCCCAGCACGACAGGGTGAGCCTGACTAAATTTCATGTCGAGCTGTTCAGAAATGCCGTTAAGGAAAGCGCCTATCAGCACGTTTCCAGTATCGATCAGGACTTCTATCTCAGTATTTTTGTCTTCTGGATTAGCTAATCCCATCAGCTTGGCCATGTCTTTAAAGCTGGAATCATGGAACAAGAGCAGAGCTTCTCCCGCAATACCCGCCCCGATAAAACCTTGGCAGAGCGCGGATACCGTTGAGCTTTCTTCCGTGGCTTTGAGCGCCATGGTTAACTCACTGACTTCAAGCACGTTCACATTAGGGATAGGTAGTAATACGAATACATCGAGTAACTTAGCTAACAGATCGGCGGCGCGTCCCATGGCAACGTTGGCTATTTCTTGGCAAGCGTCGCGCATGTCGACTTTGATCATCGGGACTTCGTCGGTGAGATCTTTCTGCGTCAGCGTTAAGATGCCGTAATCTTGTAAAATGTTGCTGATGGCATCGGCGCTCACCGGTTTTTGAATAAAATCTAACGCACCCAAGGCTTTAACCCGCTCGTGAGCTTTGATTTGAATATCGCCGGATACCACAATAATCAGCGCGGGTAAGTCCTGTTGCTGCACGGTTTGCAGTACTTCATAACCGTCCATTACAGGCATGTTGAGATCGAGAAACACCACTTCGCCTTTTCCTGCGCGGATGGCATCAAGGCCTTCGGCACCATTGGTCGCATAAGTTATTTCCACATCCCACTCTTTGGGGAGTGTGCGGGCCATTTGCTTACGTGCCATGGCGGAATCGTCACAGATGAGTACAGATATTGACATGCTGACTAGTGATCCTTATTTGCCCATTTATTGAAGATAACACTTATTTTTTAGGTCTGACTGACGAATTGCGTTCTTCGGGCAAGTCTGATTAATATCTTTTATATGTAACTTATAGATATCATTGATAAATTTATATTTTCTGGTGGCATTAAAATTTGAATCATTGTTGAATCAAATCATGCTGAATCTTAAATCGAACTGGCTAATGTTGAGTAAATAACAAGGATATAGTGACTAAAAAAGGACTATAGAATCCATATATTGCTGCCCAATCATCCTTCGCTGCAGGTAGCATTGCGATACTGGTGTCGATTTTTAGCAGTTAAATAGCTAGCAGTTAAATACGCTTAATTATTGAGCTTGCTAAGGCTATCTAATCGAAAAATACATTAGGATTACTGCACGTAGTGATGACAGCCTAACATAAGTTGCCTTCAATCCATGATGGAATTGGCAATATTTTGACTTAAGTCAAAAAACAGGTTTATGTTATATCTTTTAGTGAATTATGCCAAACGTGTTAACATTTATTCTGGACTGACCAGTAACGGAATATTTCATGAGTGGCCAAAGTGTACAAGTTAAAATCGATGATGGCATCGCCTACGTGTTGCTTAATCGTCCTGAAAAAATGAATGCTATTAACTATTTAATGTTTAGTGAGCTTGACTGCGCGATTAAAAGTATTAAATCCAATCGTGCGGTGCGAGCCGTGATCCTCTCGGGAGCGGGTGGGCATTTTAGCTCAGGGCTTGATGTCAAAAGCGTCATGTCGGCACCGATGCAGGCAGTTAAGTTACTGTTTAAGGGTTTACCGGGGAATGCGAATTTGGCACAGCGGGTGTCTCTAGGTTGGCAAACCTTGCCTGTGCCAGTGATTGCCGTGCTTGAGGGCTGTTGCTATGGCGGCGGTATGCAGATCGCTTTAGGCGCAGATGTGCGTATTGCTAGCCACGACAGTAAGTTATCTATCATGGAAGCGAAATGGGGACTCGTGCCAGATATGGCGGGTTTAGTCGCATTAAGGCAAATTATGCCTAAGGATCAAGCCATGTTACTTAGCCTGACGGCAAAAGTGCTTGAGAGTCATGAAGCGCTGGCTTTAGGACTCGTGACACAAGTGAGTGAGACGCCCATGGAAGCCGCTGAGCAATTGGCGCGGCAACTGATGCAAACCTCACCGGATGCTGCTGCGGCCATCAAACTTAGCATTAATCGCAGTTGGACTGCTTCTATCCGTAGTCTGCTGTGCCGCGAGTCTATTAGTCAGATTCGGTTATTGTTAGGCAAAAATAGCAAGATAGCGGCAACGCGTCAGTTGAAAGATCCGCAGAAACCCTATCGGGATCGCCAATCGGGTTGGTAATGCTATTTTGTCTGAATTAGCTTGAATCGCCGTTTTTACTGCGCGCCGCTCATTCGGGCAGAAAAGCCTTTAATCGCATTTAAGCAATTCTGCCATGCGCTCTCGTTATCTAAATTGAGCGCTAGGGTAGTTTGGCGATAGTTAGGGCTTTCTAAGGTCACCGCGAGTTTTTTGCGATTGTCGGCAGTCTCCAATGAGGCTGGGTGACCGTCTGGCGATTGAATATCTAAAATGGGCAGCGTAAGTTTTGCCAGTTGCTCCGCGAGTGCTTGATTACGCTGTTCGTCTTCTCGATAGGGATTGATGACGATCAGCACATCAGGGTCTGCAATCTTCTTCTGGCTTAATAGGCTAATCAATAATCCTGCACTTTGGTCGGCGGTGATCAAAATACGTTTTCCCGCATAATCTGCACCGACGGCATCTAACTGTGACATGCTTTTGACGAGAAAATCTTCCTGCTCTTGCTGGTGCTTGCTGTTATCTTCGGGCTTGATTTTAGGGCTTGGTTTGTTGGACGGTGAGCTTAATTGCGCGGCGCCAGGCGAGGTAACTTCAGTGGCGGCGGTAGCAAAGTTAGCTGCGGGCATTTCAGTTGGCGGAGTTAAACTTAAGCTGGCCCAACCGGCAGGATTGATATTGCGGCGTACAAATGCCATCAATCCAGGCGCGTCTGCGGTACCATTGGTGGCGGGCAGGATTATCGCCGCACCGAGTTTCTTTTTACCTTCCCATGGTCGCACTAACAAATCGTAGGGCTGATTATCAATCGTGATTTGTTTAATTTCATTTGTGGGTAGATAGCTGTTATTCGACTTTTTGGCACTGATTTCGGCTGGCGCAGATGTTGGCGGAGTTGTTGTTGTTGTTGTGTCTGCCGCGTAGGTAGCGATGGTTGTGATGCCGAGAATGAGGCAAAAGAGGAGTGAAAGAATGCGCGGCATAGAATTGATAACCACCTGTGTAGTCTCATAAATTCATCAGTGTTTGAGTATAACCTGAACAATTACCAAAAAGTGAATTTTCCTCGCCAAAGAATTGCACTTGTCATTTAGTATAAAAAGCCACAGGGCATAAAAAAGCCCAGCGCTTTGGCTGGGCTAATTGATGGAAACCTGTGGTTCCGCTCGGGCCTATACGTGGCTGACGAGCACCATACGGATCGCATCGAGTTGTAACTGGCTGGCATCCAGATAAGTGTTTAACTCTTGCATCTGATTGCGCAGGTACTCCAATTCTTCCTCACGGATATTGGGGTTTACCGCCTTAAGTGACTCTAAACGACTCAGCTCTGCGCTCAGTTGCTGAGTCATTTTCTCTCTGGCTTGGGCGACCATTTCATCGACAACCACTTGAGCATATTCCTCACCCTTAGCAAATAACGGATGCAGAATTGGCTGAGATGCGGTGACTAACTTGCCGCCAATGTGACGATTCACCGCGCTCAATTGCTTATCGAAACTGGCGTAATCCACTTTAGCCGACAGATCGTTACCATTTTTATCCAGCAACACGCGAATGGGTGTTGGTGGTAAATAACGGTACAACTGGCTCGACTTAGGTGCTGAAGCATCGGCCATGTAGATGAGTTCTAAGAATAAGGTACCTGCTGGCAGGGCTTTATTCTTTAGAATTGCGACGCTGGTGGTGCCAGTTTCAGAACCTGTGATCAGATCTAGCCCCGTTTGTACCAGTGGGTGCTCTTGGGTGATCAGCGCAATATCATCGCGAGATAACGCTGTGTCACGATCAAAGGTTACCGTCACGCCATCTTCTGGCAAGCCAGGGTAGGTTGGGAACATCATGTGTTCGCTTGGACGCAGAATGATCGAGTTTTCACCCTTATCTTCTTGATCGACACCGATAATATCCCACAGACGGATCACTGAACCGATCAAATGGGTATCACCATCATTCTGGGCGAGGCGCTGGACGATAGCCATTGCCTTCTCGCCGCCGTGTGAGTTGATTTCCAGCAGCTTATCGCGGCCTTGCTCCATGGCGTGCTTGAGTTCTTTATAACGGCTCTGGGTGTGATTGAGCAGGTTTGTCAGCTCATCGCTGTCATCACCCACAAGCACGTTTAATAGATCCTCGGCAAATTCACTGTAAAGCACATGACCACTCGGACAAGTGAGTTCAAAGGCGTTCAGCCCTTGGTGATACCACTGCATCAAACGTTCTTGGGCAGTATCTTCAAGGTATGGCAAGTGAATTTGGATATCATTTTTCTGGCCGATACGGTCTAAACGACCGATTCGCTGTTCCAATAGATCGGGGTTTAGCGGCAGATCGAACAGCACTAAGTGGCTGGCAAACTGGAAGTTACGGCCTTCAGAGCCAATTTCAGAACAGATCAGCGCCTGTGCGCCGCCTTCCTCTTGGGCAAAGTAAGCGCCGGCTTTATCGCGCTCGATAATCGACATACCTTCGTGGAATACCGTTGCTTGAATCCCTTCGCGGGTACGCAGGGCTTCTTCTAAGCTCAGGGCGGTTTCCGCTTGGCTGGCGATGATCAGCACTTTTTTGCTACGGTGGGATTTTAAAAACTCGATTAACCAATCCACACGGGGATCGAACTTCCACCAACTGGCGCTGTTATCTTCAAATTCTTGATACAGTTTTTCAGGGCTTAGGGCTTGCGCCGCTTTTGCCTCTAATGACTTGTGTCCGCCCATCATGCCACTGACGCGTGCGGCTGTTTGATATTGATCTGGCATGGCGTGTGGGTAAGCGTTAAAGAAACGCTTTGGAAAGCCTTTTACTGAGGCGCGGCTGTTTCGGTATAACACGCGGCCAGTACCGTGACGGTCAAGTAATTCTTGCAGTAATTCGCTACGGGCGGCCTGTTGTACTTCGGCATCAATACCCTCGGCTTGGATTAAACGAATACTTGGGCTGATGTCTTTCTCGCCCAGTAATTCGGTCAAGCTGTTGATGGCGGCATCGGGTAATTTAGCGTTGCCAGCTAAGGCTTCGGCGGCAATGGCGACGTCTTTATAACTGTCTTCTTCAGCTAAGAAAGCATCGTAATCGTAGAAACGATCCGGATCGAGCAGACGCAAGCGGGCGAAGTGACTCTCATGGCCGAGTTGATCCGGCGTTGCGGTTAACAGCAAAACGCCTGGGATGACTTCACTCAATGCTTCAACCACTTGATAGGCGCGGCTTGGCGCTTCTTCGGTCCATTCTAAGTGGTGCGCTTCGTCAACGACTAACAGATCCCAATCGGCATCTAGGGCTTGATCAAGACGTTTTTTCTTACGCAGTAATTCGAGTGAACAAATCACTAACTGTTCTGTGTAGAAAGGATTGTCGTGATCGGCATAGGCTTCTACACAACGGTCTTCATCGAATACCGAAAAACGCAGATTAAAGCGGCGCAGCATTTCCACTAACCACTGATGGCGCAGAGTATCGGGCACGATAATCAGAATGCGTTCGGCGCGGCCGGTCAGCAGTTGTTGGTGAATAATCAGACCTGCTTCAATAGTTTTACCTAAACCCACTTCGTCGGCTAACAGTACACGCGGTGCATAGCGACGGCCGACTTCATGGGCAATCCACATTTGATGCGGAATAAGTCCAACACGTGGACCTTGCAGACCAAGCAAATCCGATGAGGCCAGTTTGTGGCGCAACATTTGGCATTGATAACGCACACCAAAACGGTCGAGGCGATCGATTTGGCCAGCAAATAAACGGTCTTGGGGTTTGTTGAAACGAATATTGTGGTTCAGCAGGGTTTCACGCAGGGTAGCTTGCTCGCCTGTCTCACTGTGAATGCCGTGATAGATCACTATCCCGTCTTTCTCGGTCAATTCACTGACCGCAAGGCTCCAGCCTTCATGGCTTTCAACCGAATCGCCGGGATTGTATATAACGCGTGTCAGAGGGGCTTCTGCTCGGGAGAACATGCGGTTCTCACCCGTGGCAGGGAATAATACAGTGACCATACGGCCTTCTACTTGAACCACAGTTCCTAAACCAAGCTCTGACTCGGTATCACTTATCCAACGTTGACCTAAGGCGAACGGCATCTTAAATTCTCATTTCTAGGCGGACTCTAACAAAGGGCGCGTATGTTATACCAATACTCGTGATATTTAAATCGCCCTCTCACCCGTTAGAGCCTAATTCCCAGAGTGCTAGATTACAAATTGTACAAGTGACAAAATTGTCGAGCCAGTACATGAAATTGTCACGCTAATGTCACATCCGCGGTTATACACTGCCTCGAGTCTGTAAGGTAAACAATGGTTGCTGTATTGTTATCTCGTGAGTTTGGTGCCAATATCAACTTAAGGTTTAAGTGCGAGTAAAGTGCTATCAACTTGAACCTTATGATCATTCTTTGCCATATGCTTAGCCAGTAATAGGAGCCGTGTAACTTTTATTGAGACTCAAAAGTGTGTTTAAACTTTAATGAAGCACTCTGGAGGCGCCATGGAACAAGACGACAGAAAGTTGTTTGTACTGGATACCAATGTGTTACTACATGAACCTTTGGCGATCTATTCGTTTAAAGAGCACGATGTGGTCATTCCGATGACAGTGCTAGAAGAGTTGGACCAGATTAAAGATCGAAAGAGTGATGTGAGTCGTGATGCTCGGGTTGCTATCAGGGCATTGGAAGATACCCTAGGCGGTGAAACTACCCCTGAGCAGATTATCAATGGCGTCCCTTTACCCAGCCGAGAGGGTCATGCCGATGCCGTCGGTTCGCTCTCAATTTTCCCTGATCACCTTGTCGATTTTACCTTAGGCGCACTGCCTGGAGATGGAAACGACAATCGCATTATCAATACCGCGCTACATCTACAAAACCTACATCATCCCCGTACCGTTGTCTTAGTCACCAAAGATATCAATATGCGCCTTAAAGCCAAAGGTGCAGGTATTCAATTGGTTGAGGATTATCGAACTGACCAGTTGATTGATGATATCCGCTTCCTCAGTAAAGGCTTTTACCAGTTTGAAGGTAATTTTTGGGAGCACTTGAACAAGGTCTCCACCGAGCGCCACGGTAGACATACAGTGCATGAAGTACCGCTCAAAGACCTCGAAAATGATAATTTTTATATCAACCAATATCTTATCGACACAGAGTCTGATTTTTGCGGTCGTGTTATCGAGCGCACAGACACCCATTTACATATTTTAGATTTAGGCCGTGAGCGGGTGAAAAACCTCGAGGCATGGGGTGTTAAACCTAAAAACGTCTATCAAGGCATGGCATTGCAGGCGCTGCTGGATCCCGATATCGATCTGGTTATCTTAACCGGCCCTGCGGGTTGCGGTAAAACCTTGCTCGCCATGGCGGCGGCGTTGGAACTGGTGGTCGAGCGTAATCGCTACGACAAAGTGATTGTCACCCGAAACACCCCTGAAATCGCCGAATCTATCGGCTTCTTGCCCGGCACGGAAGAGGAGAAGATGATGCCGTGGCTGGCCGCGATTACCGATACGCTCGAAGTACTGCATAAGAATGATGTGAATCCCACGGGCAGCATGAACTACATCATGGAGAAGGCTAACATTCAGTTTAAGTCGATAAACTTTATGCGCGGGCGGTCGATCCAAAACTCCATAGTGTTATTAGATGAATGCCAAAACCTCACTGCTTCGCAGATCAAAACCATGATCACCCGTATGGGCGAAGGCACAAAACTGATTTGTTGCGGTAACTTAGCGCAAATCGACTCTAATTACTTAACTGCTGTTACCTCAGGTTTAACCTATATTGTCGAACGTTTTAAGGACTTTGAAGGCAGTGCCAACGTGTATCTGAATGGTGTGGTGCGTTCACGCTTAGCGGAATACGCTGAAGAGCATCTGTAAAGCAGGTCGGTTTAATTTAGGGTAATGACTAAGGCCTCAGATATGGAGGCCTTAATTTTATGGAGTAGTAGATTTTTAATCGACTTATCAGTGGTATGAGTAGGCTTTATCTGACAATTATTTTATGTGATTGGCAGTTCCTTCCTGCTACTATATGGAGCTCATAGTTTTTGCCGCCGTAGGCTGAAATTAAGCGCTGCAATCAAGGGTAGTGGATGAAATCGAGTGAGCCGGATCTCCAACTAAAATCGCCGATCCAGAAGAACTACAACCGTGCCGTTTTTTATACGTACATCGGCGTTATCGTCATGTCTTTGTTGACCGCATGGATGTTCTTCGACCGCCAAAAAGCACAGCAGATGGAGCAGCGTGAAGAGCAGGTTCAGCGCCATGTATTGCAAATCGATTTGCTACTTGAGTCGAGCATTAGAGCGGTAAAAAGCTTACGCAACGTTGCTGTGGATCATTTACGTTTGGGCGAACTCGTGCGTAAAGAACGCTTACCCCAATACGGTAAATTCAACGAAAGCGGCCAGTATTTTACCTTAGAACCTAGCTACGCCCAGAGCGGTGAGCCTTTTACCAACATGGGGAGGATTACTGGTGCGGGTTCTCTCGACGGCCGCGATGACAAGTTCTATCAAGAGCTTGAGATGTTGTTTGAGCTGTCACTGTCATTCCCCGTCGCCAAAGAAGCCGCCCCGAAAGCCTCGGCGATTTATTACCTGTCGAAACGTAGGATCATGTCCTATTTCCCTTGGTCGAATGACGATCAACGTTTTAGGGACGAATTACTCAACAAGAAACAGTTCCAATACGCCACCCCAGCAATGAACCCGCAGCGCAGTGTATTTTGGAGTGAAGCCTATGTTGACTCCACGGGCAAAGGCTTATTGACCACTTTAGGTGTGCCCATTTATTTGGATGATGAGTTCATTGGCTCAATCAACTTAGACATGACGCTTGCCTCGTTAGCGCGGCAAATTCGGGTTTACTTTAAGATGCCGGGCACAGTGATTTTGCTCGACCAACAGAACAATATTTTATCCCACAGCGATTTTGATAGCTCAGATATCAATCGGGTCTATCACATCAGCCAACGTATTCCCTCTGAGCTGCATTCTTTACCTGAGTCGGAATTGTTCGATGCCCACGACGGTATCATACGTAACGGCTATTACATCCATTCGGTTGCCCTGCATAACGCGCCTTGGCGTTTACTGTATTTGCAGGATGAAGACGACCTATTCCAAGACTCGTGGGAAAAACTGCAGCTGACCTTTATTTTAGTGGTTATCGCCCTGTCGGTGTTGGTGACCATAGTGCATTGGCAGACGCGTCGATCTTTTGTGAGTCCAGCCTCGCGACTACTGTCGCACCTTGAGGGCTGCTCCCAAGAGCCGCGTAAGCCACCGGAGAAAATCACCCGCGGCTGGGAACCTTGGTTCTTGCTGGTGAGTCGGATTTTTGAGGAAAACAAACAATATACCCACCATCTGGCTGAGCAGAATAAGCGGCTCGATAAGCTAGTGGCGCGGCGTACTGAACGCTTAAAAGACACCACAGAGCGGCGTGAGCGCGAATATGCGCTACTGCGATCCCTGCTTGACTCGATTCCTGAAGCGATTGTCTTTAAAGATAAAGAAGGCAACTATTTAGGTTGTAACAAGGCGGCTGAACGCATGCTGGGTTACACAGAGAGCGAGATGATAGGTTTATCATCTGAGGATCTGACCTCGCCTGAAATGGGCATACGTATCCGCGCCGAAGACGAACAAGTCTTAAAAGATCGCACGCCGCTGCGCTACCAAGAAAAGGTCGAGCTTGCGGGTAAACCTGTGCTGCTTGATACCCTCAAACTGCCTTTCTACAATCGCCGCGGCGAACTGCAGGGATTGATTGCCGTGTGGCGTGATGTGACGCGGGAATACGAATCCGCCGAACAATTACGCCTGTCCGAAGAGCGTTATCACTTAGCCATGGATGCGGTGGAAGATGGCCTGTGGGACTGGTATTTAGACTCTGAACAGATTATTTGTAACCCAGCCTATTATTCTATGTTGGGTTATAAAACCAATGAATTCCCAGCTTTAGTATCAACGATTGATGAATTATCCCACCCCGACGATCGTATTCGCGTCGAGGAATACCGTGCTCAGTATCTTGCTGATCCCGTCGGTGCTTTCGAAATTGAATTCCGTATGTTAGGTAAAAATGGCGGCTATCACTGGGTGTTATCCCGTGGCCGTGTGGTGGAGTTCACCGCAGAAGGCCAGCCCAAACGCATGCTTGGTACCCATAAGGATATTACCCGCCATAAGAGTAACGAAGTGGCGCTGCTGGAAGCCAAGCAAGACGCCGAGCTCGCTAACCTCTACAAGAGTGAATTTTTGGCCAACATGAGCCATGAGATCCGCACGCCGATGAACGCCATTATCGGTATGTTGCAGTTGGCGCAGCGTACTTCGTTAACGGCGCAGCAGAAAGATTACCTCGAAAAAGCTGGTTTCTCGGCACAATCGCTGCTGAGGATCATCAACGATATTCTCGACTTCTCTAAAATTGAGGCGGGTAAGTTGGAGCTTGAGCGGGTGCCATTCCCGCTGGATAAAGTGCTCGATCACGCTCTGGATCTCAATGCGCTCAAGGCACAAGAACAAGGCGTCGAGTTACTCTTATATGCCCCAGTGACGGCGGGACTCATTCTTAAGGGCGATCCGCTACGTTTAGGCCAAGTGCTGATTAACCTGTTATCGAATGCGGTGAAATTTACTCAATCTGGCGAGATTGAGCTCGGCTGTGAAGATGTCGGCGAGCGAGATCATCGGATTACCTTGAAGTTCTGGGTGCGCGATACGGGTATCGGCATAGGTAAAGATCAACAGGATAAGTTGTTTGATGCCTTCGCCCAAGCCGACGGTTCGACCACCCGTAAATACGGCGGCACCGGCTTAGGTTTGTCGATCAGTAAGCATCTGGTGTCTATGATGGGCGGCAAGATGCAAGTGCAGAGTGAGCTTGGGGTCGGTAGTACTTTTAGCTTTACCATCAGTTTTGAAATTGCCGAAGCCGCTAAGATTGAGCCTTTGGTCGTGCCGGAAAAACTCAATAGTTTACGCACCTTAGTCGTTGACGATAACCCGACGGCACTGCAAATTTATTCGACCTTGATGCGAGATTTCCACTTCGACGTCGATACTGCCGCCAGCGGCGCCGAAGCGCTTTACAAACTGTCGCGGGCACCAATCGATCTGTTATTGCTCGACTGGATGATGCCAGAAATGGACGGTAGCGATGTGGTCAGTGCCATAGACACTATGGTCGCCGAAGGCCGCTTAGCGAAACGGCCTGTGATTATCATGATGACGGCCTATGCGGCAGAGCCCTTGCAGCATGAAGTCGATAGTGCCAATGTGTTTGCCGTACTGCAAAAACCGTTTAAGGCATCGAGTCTGTTCGATGAGATCATTGCCGCCTTTGCCGATGAACCGAGATTGAATGTGGTTCAGCCTATGGTTGAAGTTCAAGTTGAGGAAGGGGAGCACACAGGTTTAGTGCTGCTGGTGGAGGATAACTTTATCAACCAGCAAGTGGCCACTGAACTCCTTAAGAGCGCTGGCTACGAAGTGGTGCTGGCCGACAATGGTCAAGTGGCGCTGGATACCATCGACTCGCGGCCGTTTGATGCTGTGTTGATGGATATTCAAATGCCAGTAATGGACGGGTTAACGGCCGCAAGGGCATTGCGTGAGCGTTTTAGTGCCGATGAACTGCCTATCATTGCCATGACAGCCCATGCCATGTCGGGCGACAGGGAAAAGAGTTTAGCGGCGGGGATGAATGCCCACATCACTAAACCCATAGTGCTCAACGAATTATTTGAAACATTAAATCACTGGATCAAACACAAGAACCAGCATCAGAATCGTTAATTTATTTGCTCGGGGCCAGTGATGGCCTCGCGTTATTTACTTTAAATCAATCGCTTGAGATAAGCAGTCATCAAAGATGCCAATGACTTATAAGGTAAATAACGCAGCCAGCCGAATCAGGAGGAAAGATGAAACCCCAAAGTGTAGCCTTAGCCTTAGCCTTATCCATAGCGCTGTTAGGATTTCCCACCGTTACGGTCGCGGCAGCCGCGCCTAGCGCCAAGATCATTAAGCAGGGCCAAGAGGCGAAAGGGTTTCTTAATCTCTATTACGAGGAGTCTGAGGGAGAGCTATATCTTGAGGTCAATCGTTTAAATCAACCTTTTATCTTAGTTACTAGCCTGCCACAGGGCGTAGGATCAAACGACATTGGTCTCGATCGCGGCCAACTGGGTCAGACCCGTATGGTGCAGTTTGAGCGCCAAGGTCCCTATGTTTTACTCAAGCAACTCAATACTCAATATCGTGCGAATACCTCTGATGCCGCCGAGCAAAGAGCGGTTGAAGAAGCCTTTGCCGATTCTGTGTTATGGCAAGGCAAAGTGATTGAGGGCAAGCCTGATTTGGTAGCGATCAACGATCTGGTGCTCAATGATTTACACGGCGTGTCTTCCGTATTGCAACAAACAGAGCAGGGTAATTATCAGCTCGATTTGAGCCGTTCTGTCATCTTACCCAAAGGGATTAAATCCTTTGAAAAAAACGCCGATGTGGATGTGCAACTGACGTTCAAAGGCGATGTTGCTGGTGCGCAGGTCGCACAGGTAACACCCGATGGTACCTTAATGTCGGTGCGGATGCGTTATTCTTTTGTTGAGCTTCCCGATACCGATTATCAGCCGCGGGCTTATCACCCTATGAGCGGTTATTTGTCCGATGAGTATCGCGATTATGCCACGCCCTTTACCCAACCTTTAGTGCAGCGTTTTATCCTACGCCACCGTTTACAGAAAGTGCATCCAGGCCCAGCGCCAAGCGAAGTCGTTAAACCTATTACTTATTATCTCGATCCTGGTGTGCCAGAATCTATACGATCGGCGTTGCTCGATGGCGCGCGCTGGTGGGAGACGGCTTTTACTCGCGCCGGATTTATCAACGGCTTTAAAGTTGAGTTATTACCGGCAGATGCCGATCCGCAGGATATTCGCTACAACATGATCCAATGGGTGCACAGGGCAACGCGGGGTTGGTCCTATGGCGCCGCGCTGACCGATCCTCGCACCGGTGAAATCATCAAGGGTCAAGTCACGCTCGGCAGCTTGCGTGTGCGTCAGGATTACTTGATTGCTAAAGGTTTAACCGCAGGCTGGCAGGATAGAGTGGCGGCTGAGAAAGCGGCGACAGCCTTGTCGCTGGCACGTATTCGCCAACTGGCTGCCCATGAAGTCGGCCATACCTTAGGGTTAGATCATAACTTTGCCGCTTCGACCAATCAAGATGCCTCTGTGATGGATTATCCCCATCCGAAAATCCAGCTAAAGGGCAATGATATTGATATTTCCGCACCTTACACTACAGGTGTTGGTCCTTGGGATGATTTTACTATCGCCTATGGTTATAGCGATCAAGGCGATGCCCGTACCCAACAAGCGCTGCAAGTCGACTTACTGGCCGATGTAGCCAAACGTGGCTTACGTTATATCGGTGAGGCCGATTCTCGCCAAAAGGATGCGAGTCAGGCCTATGCCAGTTTGTGGGATAGTGGTGACGATCCGATCGATCAGCTGGGTAAGTTAAATAAAATTCGCACTAAGGCGATTGCGGATTTCTCCAGTGCGGCCTTGTTACCCAATGAGCCACTGGGCGAGCTAGCCGATGCCTTTGCGCCAATTTATTTGCTGACGCGTTATCAAATCGATGCGGTCGCTAAGTTTATTGGCGGCACTGACTATAACTATCAATCTATCGGCGAAGGCAGCCGCTGGAGCTATATTGCGCCGCAGTTGCAGTTAACAGGCTTAGACGCGTTACTTAACACGCTCGATGCGGCGAGTTTAACTGTGCCGCAAACCTTGCTCGACAGTTTAGTGCCAAAGGCGGGGAATTATCATGTTACGCGGGAATCCTTCGATTCAGGTCTAGGTGCAATTAACGACCCTCTCGGTATGGCTGAAGTGTTTAGCCGTCATACTGTGAGCTTGCTATTGATGCCTAAACGCTTGAATCGTGTCAGCCAAGCATCCATGGCCGATAGCGAGCAGTTATCGGTGACGACATTACTGGATAAGTTATTTGCAGCGACCTTGTATCAAGAGGATAAGCTCGCGCTGGTCGAAGGCGTATGGATGCGAGTTAACGCTGTGGTGATTGATGAAGTGCTGGCAACGCTGCACGATCCTCAAACCTCACCAGAAGTGAGGGCTGCGATCAACGATCGCGCTCAGTTTGTGATTAAGCAATTGAAAGCGAAGTCGAATCGAGCGAATGTGAGTCTTGCGGCGCACTATACTTGGTTGCAACAGGGTCTTGCTGCGGGTTTGACCGATGCTAAGGTTAAGCTTATTCCTAAGCCGTTAACCTTACCGCCGGGATCGCCGATTTAATCCGATGAACAAGGCGCCATTAGGCGCCTATTTCTTTTGGGTTTTTCGGATAAAAGTGCTCGGCTTTACGCTCTAGATGAGTAAAGCGGCGGGTGTTTTTGTAGGGCAGTTTCATAAAGCCCGATACGCCGTGGCCTTGGATTTTTCCGACATGATGCAAGATGCGATCGAGGCTCGCGCGAAACGCCGCTTGCTTACGCGGATTGAGCAGCTTCAAGTAACTGTGAATTTTTAAGTGATTCGGCAGCGCCTCAAAAATGATGCAGCCTGTGTGGTGAATTTGGTTGATGCGGGCTAATTCCTCCATGATCTCCACCGGCAATTCGAGGTTCTCATCGGGATCTTTACCGTCTTCAAAATAAGAATGTAACCGCGACTTATCTTCTAAGGTGGGTACGTCACCGACTTCGAAGGGCAACTGCAGTGCGGCACTGGCGACAAAAGGCTCGCTGGTGTCAGCTCGTTCGATATGCAGTGTGTCTTTGGCGTTAAAGAAACATGCTTTAAACACCCCTATACGTTTAATTCCCCGTGCTAAGTCCACCATATTGTTGACCGCTATGATCAAGGCACTTTTTTGTTTTGCATCGTAAATCGCAAGATTGGAGTCGATAAACACGCCGGTTTCCTGCCAATGAATAGCCAGACCACCCACGATCGGATATTGTGCTAAACGACCCACTGCGGCGATAAAGCCTTTTTCGGTATCACCCATGCCCGCGAGGAAGTTGCGGTAATATTTTTCGAGCTGAATATCATCCATCTTAGCGATGGGATCTTGGGCGTTATGTTCCTTCAAAAAGGATTTACGCGAACTGTAGCTGACGGTTTCAACATCTTTGTCGCGGGATTGTACCCAAACAGGAATTTCACCCTGTAAATCAGCTTTGGGCAGTTCAGGTAAATGTAATCTGTGGCTGTGGCGCATACTTTTTAAAAAGTAATCGCCGGCAATGTTGCGCTGCTCAGGATCTGTGCTGAGCATGCCCTCTAAGGTACGGGCTAATTCTACCGGTAAGCCAATACTGGTGGGCGAGATCACCTGTGCACCGAAGCGACTTGCTTGCCCAGAGGCGAGGGCATACAGAGTCGCGGCAACACCTTGCTCGTCAAAGCGCGGGCTGGAGAGTGCTCCATTGAGTTGCTCTTCGCCGATAAAGTACACATCACCCATCCGGGCGTTGGTATGTTGTTGATCGCTCGACATTAACGCCATCACATTGTCTTCGACGGGTTTGTTATGTTCATCCCGCTGCGCAAATACCGCTGAGCCCCAATCGATTAACGATAAGTGTTGTTGTTCAATATCGTAAACCAGATTTGAAGGTTTGATATCGCCGTGCACTAAAGGCTTGCCCGTGCGCAGGTAATACAAGATATCGGCGAGTTGGCGGGCGATGCTCATGACCATAGCGGTCGGTAGGGCGCCCATGCGGCGGCAAAGTTGGTCGAGATCTTCCCCTTTTGCTCGTTCCATCACGAGTATGCCTTGTTTACCTACTCGCTCAAATTTGATCGCCCCCGGCACATTAGGGTGCTTGAGTAAGGAGAGCATAAAGGCTTCTTCTTCGAGCCGATCTTGAATGTGTTGTGGCAAATTAATCCGTGAAAACTTAAACACATGGGCATCGCCAGCTTGATTGATACCCGCAAACACGAAACCGTAGGCGCCTTTGCCGACCAATTCGATATCGGTATAACCTAATTTGCTCAGCTGTTGTTTACAGAGGCGGATCCACGCCTTGTGTTTACGGGCATCATTGGCTTTGAGCAAATAAATGGATTGCTCTTCAGAAATATAAAAATGCTGCAGCTGAGGTGTTTGCAAATTGTGCTCCTTGTTTTGTTCATTTAACCAGTAAGCGGGGGAGATAATCAAATAGCGGGTGGCTTTATTTTAGTATTTTGAATGGCATTGATGATCAGCGTCAGGCGCGGCTTACCTATACGATCATTTCGTCACTGACTTTGATTTACATCAAATTAAATCCTCGCGACTATAGGTAATCTTTGGGGCATTAGATGGAATCAATTTTTGTTAATTAACCCACAGACAAAGTGCAGCTAAGGAGGGCGTATGCCCACCCAATATAAAGCCTTGTTGATTGAACTTTTGGAATATCCGCGTAAGCGTATTTTACAGTCAATGGAAGTGACCCATTGCCCGCATGCGGTATTTTTTAATGATAGAGACGAGCAATGTTTAACGTGTCATCAGGGCATGGAATGTATCTGGATGAACCAGAATGACGAGCTGGTGGCCGTGAACGAAAAATCGATTGCCGAGTTAAAACAGCAGTTGTTGATCGCCGTGGACTTTATCGACTCATCTTTAAGCCCACATCATTTATCACGCCGTCAATGCCAATGCGATAACTGTGTTTGGCTGCGTAAAGTGCAAGCCACGTTAGATCAGTAAGTTAGTCTTTACATTGCAGAGTTTGCCGAATGGCAGGAGGTTTTGCATCCACTTTAAAATGTCATTAGAGTAAGGACAACATTAGCGAATAGAGATAAACCCATGGAACCCGGTTTTTGGCATGAAAAGTGGCAGCAGCAACAGATAGGTTTTCATCAGCAAGACATCAATCCTTTCCTCGTTAAGTATTGGCAGCAGCTTGCATTACCCGCAGATACTAAGGTTTTTGTGCCCTTATGTGGTAAGTCGCTAGATATGTGTTTCTTGGCCGAACAGGGGCATCAGGTCATAGGTTGTGAATTGAATGAATTGGCGGTGCAGCAATTTTTCAGCGATAACCAACTCGAGATGACGCAAACGGCCGTGGGTGAACACCAGCATTATCAAACTGAACAGATCAGCTTGTATCAAGGCGATATTTTCACCCTACCTAAGGCTATCACTCAAGACGTGACGGCTTTTTACGATCGCGCGGCTTTGATCGCATGGCCAGAAAGTATGCGTGCACAATATGCCAAGCAGTTAGCGAGCTTATTACCTAGCGGCAGTGTCGGTTTATTAGTGACTTTAGATTATCCGCAAGAATCCCTTATCGGCCCACCTTTTGCGGTATCCCCTACTTGGGTAGAGCAGCATCTGAGTGAGGATTTTGATATTGAAGTATTAGCGTCGCAAGATGTGTTGGCCGACAATCCACGTTTTATTAAGAAAGCCGTGCCTTGGCTTAATGAAGCGGCCTATTTGTTGAAACGTAAGTAGGCTTGACTCGGAAGTTGGATCTGTAACCCCATTGAATTATTCGCGGCTTTCGAGCTTGGAGTTCAGTGGGGTTTGTCATTAAAACATCATATCTAAAGTCTAAACTGGCAAGATTATTTAAGACGAAGTGGCGGATAGAAGGCTTTGTTGTCGCGGGACTTTTTTGGATTGAGTTTGCTTGAGCTGGATTAAGTTTGCTTGAGTCAGCGTGTATTTAACTTGTCGGAAGTTTGTTGGTGAGTGAGTTACCCTTTACCACGCTATTTGCGATGAATTCTATGCGACTTCGTAATAATTAGGCTCAAGCTCTAGTTGATTCTGAATGATCTGCACTGCCATTCTGGCGCATTTACCACATTGATCGGCAACACCTAAGCGCTTTTTTACGTCAGCAAGCGAGCTATCGCCCTGGCTTACTGCGTTTTTAATTTGCGTATCAGTGATCGCATGGCAAAGACAAACGTACATATATTAGTCTCCAATCGAATTGCGCTAATTCTAAATGAAAACGCTTATCAAATGCAATCATGTTTTTTGGGTGATTTTCATACTTTAACGTTTTTGTTTCATGGCGCACGTTTTATCGTCTATGCTAGGTGTGTTTTAGCATTAAAAAGCTAGGCAGTTTTAGAAGGGTTTAGGAATACAGAGTCAGGGTGATGATGCCTCACGGATGGATAACTCATGGATGAATAACGAAGAATTAATCAAAGATCCATAAGGTTTCATGAGAACTAATTTACCAGTTACACAGCGAGAATATGATTATCCAGCGGATTGGATTTTATTGTCGACCACGGATACTCAAAGTCATATCACTTACGCCAATCAATCTTTCTGTACCGTTGCCGGTTACGACCTCGATGCCATGCTAGGCAAGCCCCACAACATGGTGCGTCATCCAGATATGCCTCCGCAAGCGTTTGAAGATCTGTGGCGATGTATCAAAAAAGGCGAGCCTTGGAAAGGGATAGTGAAAAACCGCTGCGCCAATGGCGATCACTATTGGGTCGATGCCTATGTCTCACCGATTTCAGTTAATGGCAAAGTCGTCGAGTTTCAATCTGTACGCACTAAACCCACACGCGATCAGGTTAAGCGTGCAGAAATAGCCTATGCGGAGTTGAACAAAAAGGGCAGCGTCAGTGCGTTAAAACGTACCTTGGATATGCCAGTTAAATTGCTGTTACTCGCATTGGTTGCCATGCTACCTATGTTTTACCTTGCTCTGCAAATTGGCTTAATGGGCTTTATTGCCCTAGCGATAAGTGTCCTAGTATTGCTGGTGGGCGGTAATCTGGTGCTGAGTCGTTACTATGCTTTAGTGACTAAGGCGAAGCATATCTACGATAATCCGCTGATGGCGCATATCTATAGTGGTAACTGTGACGATCTTGGCGCGATTGATTTAGCACTGCAAATGCAGAAT
This sequence comes from Shewanella sp. SM101, assembly GCF_025654465.1. NCBI lineage: Bacteria > Pseudomonadati > Pseudomonadota > Gammaproteobacteria > Alteromonadales > Shewanellaceae > Shewanella > Shewanella sp. SM101. Next base: position 159,245 of record NZ_JAKKRH010000003.1, on the reverse strand, counting down.
TCAGAGCTTAAGTCGATTCTTGGGCGTGCATCGGATTCCTGTTATAACGTGTCAGAACAGGCCAAAATATCTGCCGCTAAGGGAAAACAAATCCAGAGTACCAGTCAGGCTCAACTGTCTGAAATAGAGCAAGTTGCTACAGCGATGCAGGAAATGACCGCCACATTAGGCGATATGTCCTCCAATTGTGCCGATGCGGCGAGTGCCACGCAAATGGCATCCGCTGAAACTATCAATGGTGATAAAACGGTGTCGAGTACTATTCGCTCGATTCAAGCTATGGCGGAGCAACTGCAACAAACGTCAAAAGTGATTACTGAGTTAGAAGCCCACAGTAAAGATATTGGCACAGTGCTCGATGTGATTCAGAGTATTGCGGGTCAGACGAATTTACTGGCATTGAATGCGGCAATTGAAGCGGCTCGAGCGGGTGAGCAAGGTCGTGGCTTCGCTGTCGTTGCTGACGAAGTACGGGCGCTGGCACAACGTACTCACGATGCCACCAAAGAAATCCACAGTATGATTAATCTGTTGCAGCAGGGAACGAATAAAGCTGTTATCAGTATGCAGCAAGGAGTGGTTGCCGCTTCCGAATGTATTTCAACGGCGGATTTAGCGGGTACGGCATTACGTACGATTCGTGAGGCCATTTCGACCATTACCGATATGACGCACCATATTGCCAGCGCGGTTGAAGAGCAATCGAGTGTGGCAAATGAGATGAATCGCAGCGTGGTGAATGTGTCGCAATTTACCCATTCTAGTCATCAACTCGGCAGTGAAATGGTCGGCTTGAATGACGAAGTGACCCGCGAGATGGATTCTCACTCGGTATTGGTTGATCAATTCTTAAAGCGCAGCTTTAGGGTTTAACTGCCTAAAATTTAAGATAAAAAGGCAATAGTCTGACTATTGCCTTTTCTTTTACTGATTTCTAACTCAATTTCTTATCTCTGATCTAATAACCTTTACTAAAGTCGACTCGATTCTGCAGTGGCTCACCCATGATGTAGCGGCGATAGTTTTGGCTAAAGATATCGACGATTTGTGCAGGATGGCTTGGCGCCGAAATATGCGGCGTGATTACGGCATTTTCCCGTTCCCAAATAGGATGGCTATTGGGCAAAGGTTCCTGAGCAAATACATCGAGGATCGCTTGCTGACTAGGATTAGCGATAAGTTGGATATTGAGTGCATCGAGATCGAGTGCATCACCGCGGCCAACATTAAACAGCACTGCATCAGTTTTTAACATGGCTAACATGTCAGCATTGAGAAGATTATGCGTTGCAGGAGTGCTTGGCAGTAGATTTGCAACCACATCGGCCTGTGTTAACACTTGGCCTAAATTGGCCATCGCTTCTATGGCATCAAAACCTTCTACGGTATTACCACTTCGATTGATCCCTGTGACATGCATGCCAAAGTGCTTTGCCGTCTTCGCGAGATGCTGGGCAATTGAGCCTGTACCGAGTAAGAGTAATCGCATTCCCTGTAGGCTTGAATGGCGCTGCTGGGGTTGAATCAGCCACTGTTTTTGTCCTTGTTGCTGGCGATAAAAACCATGACCACGGATATGCGCGAGTAAATAACCGAACACAAACTCACTCATCAGCGGGCCGAAAATGCCTTTAATATTGGTAAGTTGATAGTCTTTTCTGCCCCTTGGGCTCATCAGAGCATCTATGCCTGCAAAGCTTGATTGTAACCATTGCAGATTTTTAGCATGGGGTAATAAGGGCGCGGCGAGTTTAGGTTCGGCTAACCAAATATCTGCATCAATTATGCCCGCTGGATTATCATCGAGTATCTCTAAATCAGGGAGTTTCTGCGCCTCAATCAAGTCGCGGTACTGCTGATTTGCCTTCGTTAGCAAGAGTAACTTGTGCCCCATGGCGTCTCCCTTTATGCTTAGTTATTGTTATTTTTCAATGTGCTGTCGCGGTCACTTCGAGGGATTGCGTCGCATCTTTTTAGGTTGAGTCATTATGGATCAGTTAATCGCCCTTATTGCCCAATTGGGGAACATGCTTCGCCCTTGGGCTTTTGATATTGCTACCGCTATGGTGGTGTGTCTTATTTTGGTTTTTTCAGCGGATGTCAATCGTCTCTTAAGGCGTCATTTGTTGGGGCAATCTTTTGTGCTACGGACATTTGTTTTTATTATTGTGAATGCCTTTGGCTATGGCCTATTAATCGTGAAAGCCACGCCTTGGGTGGCAAGACACATAGTGGCTATGCCATCCCATTGGATGTTTCTGTTAATTGTGGCCATGTTTATTTTTATCGGTTATTGGGCTCAGCGAAATAGCCAAGCTTAATATCATGATTATTTTGGCCGTTACTCAAAGTAGCCAGAGTAATCGGCCATTGCCTTTTGAGTTAAGGCTTGCATGGCGCGATCGGGGTAATTGCTGAACACGCCATCGACACCTATCTGCTTAAGCGCATGAATATCATCAATATGATCGACAGTATAAACATAAACCTTGGCACCTCGGTTATGGGCGTCGTCTACTAGCGCTTGGCTGATAAAACTCACATCTAAATGCAATGAATAGGCATTCAGTTCGCTTACCACGGCAGCCCCTTCGAGTGGAATACTGGCAAGCAGTGGTGCGACTAACGCATCCGGCAACACCTGTTTAAGTTCATGCAGATAGGGGTGATTAAAGGAAGAGATCAGTAACTGCTCCTTCGTAAACCCAAGCTGACTCATAGCCTTTGGGTATAAGTCGATTAACGGCGTGACGGTATTAATGCCTTTTAACTCTATATTGACTATGCAGCGCCCCGCAATCAGCTCAAGTACTTGCCATAGCGTCGGAATGGATTCACCTTTCACATTGATGCTTGCTAGATAATCCTTGCTCACTAAGTGAATGACGCCCGTGCCCGAGCTTTTATTATCGAGTCGTCTGTCGTGAAACACGACTAACTCACCTTCGACATTATGTACATCGAGTTCGACGGCTTGTGCACCCAATTCTAACGCTTTAGCCATGGCGGCTAAGGTATTTTCGGCCTGATAACCGCTGGCGCCGCGGTGAGCAAAAATAAGCATGGTCTGCGATCCTATTAGCTTCTAATAATGCCTTGTTGCTCGCGATTTTGACCATTCTTAATATGGATTTCCATCTGCGGGTAGGCGAGTTCGAGATTGTTTTCTTTGAGTTTTTTAGTCACTCGTTTATGTAAATCATGGCGCAGTGGCCAGCGTGCCGACATATCTTTCGCATAGGCGCGCACTTCATAATCTTGGGTATGTTTACCAAAGCCTGCAAACCAGACTTCAGGTTCTGGGCTGGCAAGTGCATCTTCACATTCTTGCACCGCTTGGTACAGCGTAGCTTCGACTTTGGCTGGATCAGAATCCCGCGCCACCGACACATAAACAATGACCCGCGTAATAGGATCTGACAACGACCAGTTGATCAGCTGCTCTGTGATAAAGGCCTTGTTTGGGATGATAATTTCCTTTCTATCCCAGTCAATAATGGTGGTCGCCCGAATTTGGATTTTACTGACTGTCCCTGTTAAATCGCGAATTGTCACTGTGTCGCCAATCCGCACGGGTTTCTCAAACAAAATGATCAGACCCGAAATAAAGTTAGCGAAAATCTCTTGCAAACCAAAACCTAAACCGAGCGACAGTGCGGCAATCAGCCATTGTAACTTAGACCATTCCATCCCGAGATTAGAGAAGCCGATTAATAGTCCGAGGAAAACCACCAGATAACGACTGACGGTTGTGATCGCAAAACCCGTTCCGGGCGAGAGATCAAGCCTTTGCAGGATCATTAGCTCAAGTAGGCCGGGCAAATTGGTGGCAATCATTAACGAGAAACCCACTACTATCAGCCCAAACATCAGCGACTTCATGGTAATGGGTAATTGTTGCTCTAAGCCATTCACACTGGTATTGGTCGTCCATAGCGTAATGCCATCGAGGAAGGAAAACAGCGCCGTATGGGTTTGAGTCCACAGACCAATCAAACTGGCTAAAAAGGCCAATAACAAGAGTGAACGCACTAGACCAAGGGATTGGCTCGAAATGGTTTCGAGATCGACCACGGGTTCTTCGTAGGTATCGAGTCCATCGACGGAAGGGTGATGCGTTTCGCCTTTTTCCCTTTGTGCTAAGCGTTCGGCACGTTTTGCCTTAGCGCGATCGAAGGCGATACGGCGGCGTTCGATTAACATCCACCGTTTGATCAATTGGTATAAGAGCAAGAAACCCAGACCCAGCACGATAGATAATTGCAGTTGTAACAGCATTTGGAAAGCGGTGAAGTAGTAACCCCTAAAGGCTAACACTGCGCTTAAAAGCGGCACAGAAATCAGCAAGGTCCAGAGCATTTTCTGAATGAGTTTTTTGTTTTTACCGTCTTTTTTTGCATCTGAGTTTTTACGGCTCAGGATTAAAATATCTTTGTATAACAAGAATAAAACGATACAGAAAATAATGAATGCGCCGCGGCCTATGCTATTACGCACCAGTGATGTGTCGAGTACTTCGGTAAAGCCCATCAGACCCAATAATGGGCTAGCAATCAGCACAAAGTGTCTGAGCCGTGATTGTCCCGCTTGGATGAGTTTTGAGGGGCGTTTGAAATGGCCCACGAGTACGCCTTTGTCGAGCGTCAGAATAAAGATGAAGCGATATAAGAGATACACTAAACCAATCGCCAGTATGCCCATACCCACTGCTTGCACAAAATTGCGATCGGAATGATAGAAAATCAATCCCGCCATGATCACTGGGAAAGGTTTTATCAACGCATAGCTGATACTGCAGGCGAGCGCTTTGAGAGTGTAAATGAATTTATCTTGGGTCACATTGCCCACATAAGTAGTGTAATGATTTAGCAAGCGATTGAATTTAGGAGTGATCAAGTCTTGTACGACTAAACACAGTACCAGCAATATGATCCACCAAGACCAATAATCGTTTTGTTCATCCCAGGCTTTTCCCAGTTCATCCCACTGTGCTTGTTGCACAAGCCAAACCGTGCTGCGCTCAAGATCCGTAAGCCATAACTTACTGATACTTGCAGCGTTAGGCACCCAGAATAAATGTTCGTTAAGGGTATTTTTGAGGGTGAGATTCTGTTGGCTCAGTTGTTGGTAATTGACCTTCAGCTTGCCTAATTCACTTAAGTATTGGTCATAGCTTTGCATCAACTGCGAGATCAAACTCTGTTGCGAGTGTAAGAGCTTAATCTGCTGCTCATTGTATAAGCCGGGTTGTTCTAATTCTTGCTCATTGAGGGCTTGTTGCTGCTCTAAATGGTATCTGTCTAAGCGCGCATCGGCGATCAGCGTTTGCAGTTTTTCGTGATTCGGTGGTTTAGGCAGTGATTGCAACATCTGCAAAAAGCGCTCACCAAAGGCGGAGTTCATTTTGACCCAAGTGATCTGCTCTTGGATGTTTGCCAGTTGTTTAGCTTGGGATTGATATTGGGTTTCAGCCTGTTCCTGCTGTTCGACCACATTATTGATCTGCAAAGTTAACGTTTGCAGCTTTTGGCCGTAAATCTGGTTAGTGTCGGCAATATTACGGGTGATAGGATCGATGACTTTTTCGGTATTAACTAAGTTTTTGGCTAGGGTGGCATCCGTTTGTTGCTGACGTTGTTTATTGATTGCCTTGTTGATGGTTTCGATCAAGGCTTCTTGCTGCACCAGTTGTTGGCGGACTAGCTGTAATTGTAATTGCGTCAGTTCAATGCGTTTTTGGCTGCTGGCAAGTTCTGCTTCATCGGTGGCAAGGCTTTGTTCAAAGAAAAGTCGTTGAGTTTGCTGTAACTCTCCCGTAGGGGTATCTAGCGGGGCGAGTTCTGCTTTTTTGTTTTGGGCGACAGTTTGCCTCGCGCTGGCGATAACGGTAGGTAAGTCATTGTGACGTAGTAATAAATCGTTAACTTGTCGGCCAAGGGTGGATTCGCTTTCTTTAAGTTCAGACAAGCGAATATAGGCCATGGAAGCCTGCTGGCTGAGGTCAGTACCTTTTTCTAGTGATAAAGGCTTATAGGCGTCTTTCAGCGCTTGGTTAGTGCGCTTCTTATGTTGCTCAAAATCAATCTGCGCTTGTTGGAAACTGGCTGCGTTGGCGGCGAGTTTTTCTATGTTAATTTTTAGTTCGTTAATTTGTTCGTCAATGCTGAGATTTTGTTGCTGATCTTGCTTGTTCATGCCAAGACGTTTGTCCAACTGCAAAGGCGAATTGGCAAGTGCGGAAAATGTGAAAAAAGCAATAATGAACAATAAAATACGTGGCATATAGGCTAAAGACATTTAGGGGCGAAAGACGCTCCATATTAGCCAAATTGCGTTGAGATTGGTATGTTTCAGGCGTTCTTTTTTCGCCGCTGTGACTGGTGCGATTGATGGGTTTCGAAGATGGCGGTTGCGACTATGATAGTGCCACCAATTAAGGTGTTGAGATTGAGCTCTTCACCTAAAATAATCAGCGCTAACATGGCGCCATAAAAGGGCTGTAAGCAAGAGACTAGCCCAACCGTTTTGGCGCTCAGTTGCCTCAGCGCAGAAGTAAATAGCGCATGTGGCGCTGCGGTAAAGACGACGCCGAGTAAAATAATTAATCCCCACACTTCTAATGAGATACTGCCTAGTTCCGTTTGGTGCCACGGCATCAAGAACACCACAGCGACCAAGGTTTGATAGAACATGGCATGGGGGCCGCTGTACTGGGAAAAGTAGCGTTTGTGCAATAAGTTACGGGTGGTGAACAGCATGGCGGACACTATGCCGATGGCAATGCCCAGCGTAGTGTCGTTACCTAAATTGGCTTCAGGGATCAGTAATATCACCCCAATCAGCACTAATACACCGCTGATCATATCGTGTAATTTTATCTTATTACCTGTCAGCAACGGCTCGGCAATCACTGTCATCACCGGATAGGTGAAAAACGCAATCATGCCAATGGCGACCGACGATAATTGCATGGCCGCTGTATAGACTCTTAAATAATGATCAGAAACCAATTAAACCGAGATTAGATAAAATTTGGCCTGAATAAATGAGATCGATTGAGGAACGGCGCGGGTTTGCTGGGCGAGTTGTCCAGGCTACCGCGCCGTTTTTGTATCTGATTGGTGCGATCTCAATTTTGATCAATGGCGATCCAATTTAGGCAAATGCCGCTAAAAAAGTGATCACAGTGATTTAAACCTATGTGACGTTTAAAAGAGGTTTAAATTTTAATCCCCAATATCCTTCGAGATGTGAACAACCTGCCCAACAACTTGAAAGCCGTGCTGCTCATCCATTGGGACTTCTATAGGGTCATATAACTTATTATCACTTAGTAAGCGCCAGGCGTTAGGCATAACCTGCACACGTTTTACCCACAGTTGGTTCTCATTGCGGATAACAAAGATATTACCGTCGGTGAGTTCGGTGCGCTGCATGTTAATTAGCAAGGTGTTGTTATTGCTAATGATGGGTTCCATGCTATCGCCCTTGGCCCATACTACTACTAAGTCCTTTTCAGCAAAGCCTCGCCATTTAAGCCACCGCTTTCTAAATGCAAGATGACGGCTAGGCTCAACTTCATCCGAACCTTCACTCCCCCAACCAGCAGACACCTGAACGCTATAGCCTGGTATCAAGGCGAACTCAGATAGAAAGTCTCTATTAGCTATATAACCACCACAAACCCCTTCAGTGACTTGATGCTGATAGGGTTGCTCAACCTCATTGGGGAACTTCGGTCCATCCCCTGTAGATAGCCATTCAAGGTTGACACCACCTAAACGTGCAATAGCTATCAAGTTGGCCCTGCTGGGATCTGATTTGCCATCCATGTACTTGCGCAAAATATTATCCGATATATTTAAATCGCGAGCAAAAGAGCGCGCACTATTACTCCCAACGACTTCGCGTACACGCTCGCCAAACCGTCTAAGTTCAATTTCAGAACTCTGACGTGTTGTCGATGTTTCGTTATTCTCGTTATGCATACCCTAACCAATTGATTTTTAATGGATTGAACTGGTGAGATAAATAAATCGCATAAAACCGAACTCGGACGCGAGATTTATCTCTTGACGTGCGATTTATTTATCTCAATAATACCGCTATTACTAACTATTGTTCTTAACAAGTATTACTAATAAAGGGAGCAAAAAAAATGCGTAAGAAAAGCTCACGCACTTCAAGCGACTGGCACAGGCAGGACATTTTAGCCGAAGTCCGAAAAACTTGCGGATCGCTAACACACCTAGCAAGAGAAAGCGGACTAGCATCCAGCACTCTATATAACGCCCTTGACCGTAAATGGCCTAAAGGTGAACTAATTATTGCCACTGCAATCGGTGTTACACCAAACGAAATATGGCCGAGCCGCTACGTCGAAGAGTTTAGCACATCTACTAATAACGATGCACTGCAACGTGAGGTGGCGTAATGGACTCATCTAAAAAAACATGCCCCCTATGTAAGCAGGATGTAACTGCCCCTCAATCAGCAAGCGCCAGCGTTTATGCCACACAGGGGATACCGCCAGTAGCTGGCAATGATGATCCTCTTCTAACTGAACCAAGCGATGCGCTATTTGGCGAAGGCGTGAGGTTAAAAGTTGGATTTGGGACGGTGGCAGATGCGAGAGCGCATAGCGAAGCTCGTCGTCAGTGGGCGCAAACGCGAAAGATAGTGCGTTACCAACACATTCGCCTAGCGCCATTACGTTGGATGTTGACGTTTCGGGACGAACTTCGGGCACTAAAACGCCTGGTAAGAGAGTGCGTATTTGTTGCAGTTCAGCATGCAAAGCATCAATGGAAACAAAGATAAATGACGTCACCAACTCGTGGAGTGTTTCTGCATCCATGGGTATGAGTTCGCTTGGTACGTTGAGTGGGTTGGTCATAGTTAGCCTGTTTTATTGATTGAATTGCATTGAAGTGTATGAGCAATGCGATCGCTCCGACAAGCGCAACGATCGACTTTGTTTGGAACTGAATTTTATAGGGGTTTCCAATGGCTAGACGAAATTGGAAAAAAGTCACTGCGAATAGTTTGCGCCACTCAATGGAGTTATGTCTTGAGCATGGGCGCGAGCGTAAAAACCTATCAATGGATCGAGTGGCCGACCTTATGGGGCTGCCTAATAAATGGCAACTTTATAAATGGCTTGAAAATGGTCGTATGCCTGCCCAGTTGATACGTCCATTTGAATATGCTTGCGGCATAGATTTAATGACCAGCTATTTAGCTGTATCAGCTGGGAAGTTGGTGATTGATATTCCTGCAGGCCGAAATGCAACCGCAACTGAGATAAACGAATTACAAGGCGGTTTCAGTGACTCAATGGGGTTGCTAATTCGCTTTTATGCCGGAGAAACAAATGCTAATGAAACCATCGGCGCACTAACTAATATCATGGGTGGTTTAGCTTGGCATCGAGAAAATGTTAGTAAAAGTCAGTCCCCTGAGCTTGGATTGTTTGGAGCGGACGATGAGTGAATTAAAAACATATTTCGCCGCAACGGAATTAGCTGGATTACCAGAATTGCCAACATCGGCTAGACGAGTGTCTGATGTTGCCAAGCGCGAAGGTTGGACATGCCGCAAACGTGAAGGCCGTGGCGGTGGTTTTGAATATCACCTCAACAGTTTACCGCCTGCCGCTAAAGCCAAGTTGCTTGCACAGCAAGGCAAGATTGAGCTTAACGGTACTGTGCTGAATGCCCCCAAACCAAAAGCTGCGCGTGAGCGTTACGATGCTGCCAGTTTGTGGCAAACATGGGAACGTGCGGGCGAACACGCCCAGTCTGTTGCCAAAGCCAAACTGGCTTATGTGAGTGCCTTTTATGCGCTAGTTGAATCCGGTACCAACAAGATGGCTGCGTATGAACATATCGCCGTTGAGTTTGGACTTGCAGTGCCAACCCTGCGCCGTGACTGTAAAAAGGTCGAAGGCTTTGATAAAGCCGATTGGGCACCGCAGCTGCTGACCAAAAACAAAATCGCGGCGATGAATAATGCCGCTAACCGTTTAGCCCCCGTGAGTGATGAAGCGTGGGAATGGTTTAAAACTGACTACCTGCGGTTAGAACAACCTAACTTTGCCACTAGTTATTGGGCTTTGTTAGAAACAGCCAAAAAACATAACTGGGAAGTACCCTCGGTTGATAGCTTGAAACGCCGCTTAGATAAAGAAATACCGCACGAACAGCAAGTGATGTTACGCCAAGGCGAACACGCACTGATGCAACTCTACCCCGCGCAGCAACGTACCGTGCTGGATATCGAAGCGATGGAGTGGATCAACGGCGACGGCTATCAACATAACGTGTTTGTTCGCTGGCATAACGGTGAAATCCTGCGACCAAAAACGTGGTTTTGGGCGGATATTCGCACCCGCAAGATCCTCGCTTGGCGCGTTGGTGTGTCTGAAAACACCGACACTATTCGCCTGTCGCTAATGGATGTGGTCAACCAATACGGTATTCCTAAGCAACTTACGCTGGATAACACCCGTGCAGCCGCCAACAAATGGATGACGGGCGGCGTACCTAACCGCTATCGCTTTAAGGTGAAGCCTGACGACCCTATGGGTTTGATCCCCATGCTCGGTATTCAACTGCATTGGTCGAGCGTGATCCACGGTAAAGGCCATGGCCAAGCTAAGCCAATAGAACGCGCTTTTGGCGTGGGTGGTTTGGGCGAATTTGTAGATAAAAACATTGCCTTTGAGGGTGCATACACTGGCGCAAACCCAATGGCAAAACCCGACAACTATGGCAGCAAAGCCGTAGCTGCTGAGGTGTTTATGCGGGTGTTAGCCGAAGGCGTTCAGACTTTTAACCAAAGGCCAAACCGTGAAACTGAAGTGTGTCGCGGCGTAATGTCATTCGACGAAGCCTTTGCTGCCAGTTACCAAAATGCCACGGTGCGTAAAGCCACTGCTGAACAAAAACGCATGCTGTTACTCAGCGCCGAAGCGGTACGTGTTAGCAGCCAAGCAACGATAGTGCTCGATGCGGGCGGCGCGGTTGCCAGCCGTAAAAACCGTTATCACCACGAGGCTTTATATAGCTATGTCGGCCAGAAGATCGTCGCGCGTTTTGACCCCGATAATCTGCACGGCATGGTGGTGTGTTACACGCTGTCTGGTCTGCTGATCTGTGAGGCCAACTGTATTCAAGCGACTGGCTTTGGTGATACCGATGCCGCCCGCGAACACACTCGCCACCGTACCCAATTCACCAAGGCTAATAAGTTAGCTGCCAAAGCACATAAGCGCATGAGCAACCTTGAAGCCGCTGAGTTAATGCGCGGTGTTGAACCAGAAGATCCATTAACCCCTGCGGCAACTGAGATGGTGCATATCCGCCAAGGCAACACTGTGCGCACTGTAGCAGCCCAGCCAGAGGCTGAAAACTTTGAAGAAGCCTTTGCACTAGGTGTATCGGCGTTGTTTGCCGAGAAAAATAAAAACCGACTTTAACACCCGTTTAAACCCAACTTAATCAGTTCTTACCCGAAATGGAAAAGGAAAAAATATGATGAACAAGGTTGTCAGTATTTCTCAATCAGAAGTGAAACCAGACCAACAGCAGCAGGTTATCGACGCAGTAAAAGCGATGATCGACGGCAAAAAAGTCACCCAAGCTCAAGTGGCTAAGGGAATTAATGTCAGCACTAGCGTGATCAGCCAATACCTAAACGGCAAATATGACAACGGCGATAGCACTGCTGTGACAGAAAAGCTCACCGCATGGCTTGCCCTGCAGACGAACCGCGCCACGAACCCTGTCGCACCTAAGTTTGTGCAAACTCAAACTGCAAACCAAATCCATACCGCACTGGCCTATGCCCATGCAGCTGAGTGTATCAGCGTGGTATTTGGTGCCTCGGGTGTAGGTAAAACCACAGCGGCTAAACACTACGCTAACGATAACTCAAACGTGTGGATGATCACCGCTTCACCCAGCGCATCCAGCCTCAGCGAATGCTTGTATGAACTGGCATTAGAACTCGGTATGGACGATGCGCCGCGCCGCAAAGGCCCATTGGCGCGCGCCATTAAGCGCCGTCTCATGGGTACGGGTGGATTGGTGATCATCGATGAGGCGGATCATTTGGATTACGCCACCCTCGAAGAACTGCGCATTTTGCAGGAACAAACCCAAGTCGGCATGGTGCTGGTCGGTAATAACCGCGTTTATGCCCAGCTAACAGGTGGCCGCAGAAATGAAGATTTTGCGCGCTTGTTTAGCCGTATCGCCAAAAAAGTTGGCATTCACAAAGCCAAGAAAAACGATGTAACGGCCATTGCTACCGCTTGGGGGATTCACGGCGATAGCGAACGCGCCCTGATGACTCAAATATCAGAACGCCCTGGTGCGCTGCGTCTGCTCAATCAAACCCTACGCCTCGCCGCCATGATGGCCAGCGGCAGCAATAGCGCCATTGGCGTTACCCATTTACGCGCCGCCTTTAAAGACCTCGAAGGCGTGGAATAACCCCGTTACCTAACCCGTTTAAGCATAAGCAAGGAGCAAGACATGAAACACCAAAACCTTAAATTCGATGTGATTAGCGCCCTAAGACTGCGCGGTATGAAGGTAATCCACAGTGGCGTGAAAGTCGTGCAAATCGACAAGCCAACCGCTGATTTTCGCCGCATGGCTGTGGACATTATCGAGAACATTAAAGGCATTCGTCGCCGTTGTATGGCGGTGCAATTTCACGGCGTGACAGTGCGCTGGAATGAGGACAAATAAGATGAACACACAAGAACAAACCCACAACCAAGCCGCTATTCCGCAGGGCTATCGCAAAAACGCGGTAGGCGATTTGGTACATGAAGACCGTATTAAGGCCGTAGATAAACTGCGCGATGAAGTAGTGCTGGCTATTGTCGGTTCAGCCAAAGAACTGCGTGAACAGATGCTTAATTTCAAACTGATGACGATGGCGAAAATTGATGGTTTTGCCGAACTATCGGCCAGTGAATATGGCGTTAAGGTCGGTGGCAGTAAGGGCAATATTTTACTTACTAGCTTTGATGGCAAGTACCAAGTGCGCCGTGCAGTGGGTGAACACCGCGTATTTGATGAGCGTATCCAAACCGCTAAAACCTTGATTGATGATTGCATTAAAAGCTGGAGCGGTGGCGCGGATACCCGCCTGATGGCGATGGTTGAGCATGCCTTTCGGGTAAACCAGCAAGGCCGAATTGACGTTAACCAAGTGCTCAGTCTGCGCCAGCTGGATATCGACGATGCCAACTGGAAACGGGCCATGGACGCTATAGCCGACGCGATTCAAATCACAGGCACTAGCCAGTACCTGCGCCTATATGAGCGTCAGCCTAATGGCAAATACACCCAACTACCACTGGATATAAGCACCCTTTAGGGTGGGCAAGGAGCACATCATGACACTCAGCACACAATCGGGCATTCAACACCTATTCGATGACAACCAAGCCGCACTCGATCGGGTGGCGTTTCAATTACGCCAAGCGACCTTACTTGAAGCCAGCTTTGACAATCTGCGCAGCGAGCTCAGTGGCCTAGCCGCTGAAAGGCCGCATTACTGTTTGATGATGTGCGCCGCGCTGCTCAATGCGCTCAAGGAGTTAAGCCAAGAGTTTGCAGGCGAACGCCGCGCTGTGATCGGTTTCTTTATGGAAAAGTCACTCAACAACTTAGGGCTACTAGCAACAGCGGGCTAGAGCCCAAGACCCAGCGAAACACTGGCGGCCTAGGTCGCTAGTGTCTATCCAGCGTAGTGGCTGGGTACTGATGAGCAGCTAACACATACGAGGATGAAGATGATGAAAACCAAGAAAACAGTCGAAAGCACCGAATATATCAGAACCGCATCACATGCCGCAGAGCAAGAGCGTACAGGCAATTATGGTATTGCCACTTTGCTTTGGGGCCAGGCACGACAATTGGCTAGTTCAATAACGAATTACGATTGGGCTGACTCTCGTATGGCGTTCTGCCATGTACGCCAACTGCGTAACTAAGGACAGAGAAAATGGCGATCACAAAAGAACAATGGCAACAGCTTGAAACGGAAATGACTTTTAGCTTTGTGAATATTGCATTTAGCTATCAAGGGCATGAAGTCAGTATCCGCCGAGCCAGAAAAAATGAGTCAGTCACAGTGCTGGAAGTCTTCATTGATGGAGTGATTAAGGGAGAATGGATATGTCAATTCGATGGAGTACCAGAAACCACCCCTAAGATTATCACCGATATTTGGCACAAGCGCAGCATGGCTAGACATACCGCAAAAGAGATTGCCAATATCGAAAAAATCTGGGGTAAACGCCAAGCCAAAAAGGCGTTTCCAAATTTACATGAACGAATTGAGTGGCTTGAACCCACGTTTCCAAGAGCCTCGGTGTTATGCCGCCAGTTTAAGAAATTAAAAAGTTTGGAAGTAACTAAAGCAGATTGTTTAACCCAAGAACCTGTATTGAGTTAACCCGCGAAACGCTTTCTACCACGGTAGAGAGTGTCTATCCAGCGTAGTGGCTGGGTACTGATGAGCAGCTAACAAAAAGAGCAATGATGAATGACACCCTATGCTAAACGCTTACTCAAATATGCCATTGCGAACTGCCCAGTTAGGCCCGTTCGTAAGGGGAAAACTAAGGCAGAACTGCTCGCCGATCGTGAGCTTTGGGCTGTTAACTTTTTAAATGCAGCAACACCGAATTGGCAGCAGCTTAAGAGTCAGCCTAAAGCCATCAAGATAGTATCCAGTGCGACAACCGATGAGGATGACGAATGTTAGAAACTAATCAAAAAGCCCCTGTGCAGACTAATGCGCAGGCGCACCCAGTCGCTCAACACAAGAAGCGCCTGATCACCTTAATCAATGTGGCTAAGGGATCATTGCAGCTCGATGAAGCCATCTACCGCGCCATGCTGAAAAATGCCACGGGTAAAGATTCCTTGCGGGCAATGAACTTGCCAGAGCTTGAACAGGCGCTAGAAGTGTTTAAACAAAAGGGCTTTAAACCTACTGTAACCAACAATAAAACAGCGGTTAAACGCCGTTTAAGTCCTGCGGCGGGTAAAAGCAAATTGGCCAGCATAGATAAAATACGTGCCATTTGGATCACCATGGGCCACCACTTAGTTATCCAGGATAACAGTGAATCGGCGCTTGATGCCTATGTGCGTCGCATGACGCTACGCAGTAAAAACGAAGGTGTGGATGCCACCCCTTGGATGACAGAACCGCAAGCCTACAAGGTACTTGAAAGCCTGAAAAACTGGCATAAGCGTGTACTTATCGAGCGCATTATTGCCCGTGGTGAGCGTTTAAAAATGAATGAAAACGGCACTCGCCCTGCAAGTTATGAGGTGATTGTTGCCCAGTATGAGGGCCACCTATGAAACTCTGCCGCTGCCCTGTATGCCACAGTAATATCCACTTAGATGCCTTAGTGAATGACGATGCGGCGCGCGAGCTGCTCGCCACACTTGCACCGATGGACGGTGCCACTGGGCGGATTCTAATGAACTACATCGGCTTATTCCGCCCCGTAAAAAGCGACTTGAGTTTTAACCGTGCACTCACGCTGGTGAACGACACACTGGCGCTAACCTCAAACCGAGACTGGTTACGTGCGGCGTTAGAAGAGACTGTGATCAAGCTTCGCGCTGCCAGAACCGAAGGTAATGCAAGACCACTAACCAACCACAATTACTTAAAAAAAGTGCTTGAAAGCATTAGCCAGCACTCAATTACCCCTGTGGCTGCACCCGCTGCAAACGCAAAGCCAAGCTATGAGATCACCAGCTACGGCCGTCCTGAAAGCTTGGCTGAAACCAAAGCCAAGTTTGATGCACAGATGGCGCAATTTAAAGCAAAAGCTAAGAAGACCAAGGCAACAGAACAAGGAGACACCAATGCTGAATGAACAAGGTGAACAACTGGATTTACTTTCGACCAGTGCCGCTGAACTTGAGCAAGCATTGGCGACATTAGCCACACTCAAGCCAGATGAACGTGAAGATTTTATTCGCCGCTGGCCATCGACACTGCAAAGCCTTTGCGATGTGATGCGAGTGACGCTTAAGCAACATAATATTGTCGATGCAGATAATGTGAGCGAAGCCTTAGCGACCAGTTTGAGTGCTTATTTAGGTGGCCGTGACGTATATATTCCCAACGGAGAACGTCTTAAAAATGCCCTGCGCGATATCCGAATTTGGCGTGAGTTTAAGGGCAACAACCTTGAGCAATTAAGCCGCGATTATGGCTTAACCGAGCGAAGAGTGAGCGAGATTGTGGCCGAACAGCGCGCGGCATTTGTGGCAAGAAAGCAAAGGCGGTTGTTTTGAAATCGAATCTATATCACAGGGCTACCAATAGGTAGCCCTTTTTATTCGTCTCTTTTGGCGATAAACTCAGCAAAAAGTAACGCGAAGTATTGGGAATTAATAGGACGTTGAATCATGGTGAAATGGACATTACTGACCGCATTAGTACTAGGTATCAACAGCTTTGCTGTAAAAGCTGAAATTTTTAAATGTACTATTGATGGCGTTGAGACTTATAGCCAAATGCCTTGTGCTGACGATGCCGAGGTAGTTGAAGTTAAGCCTTCACAAAATGAACCTAAACCGTTTGATACTTATGACCTTGTGCAAGAATGTGTTGAGTTACTTAAAACAGAATATCAATGGAAAGACCGCCAGTCTTTACGAGTTGAATCGCATCGGACTGATATTATTGAAGATGGGAGCGGTTTGAGAAAGGTGCTTATTCTTAGTATTAATGCTAGAAACAGTTATGGGGCTTATGCCGGAACAGATGACTATCGTTGTTTTTTAAATCATACAGGTAAGAAACTTAGCCCATTTCAGCAAAGTATTCCTGAGCGAGTCATTCAGCCATAACTAATCCCGAAACCTTTCCAATCCGCTCCAAACCCTTAAGCCGAGACAATGAACCCATGTTCACTATCTCGGTTTTTTTATGGCCTTTGTCACCCACAACAACTATCGCAGCGGCGTTAATAGTATGCCGATTGCGAATGCGCAGCCCAAACGCATACAAAGCCGAGTCTATCGCCAGTGCGCCAAGGACGGTTTAAATGCCCGCATCAAGGCGGAGTTAGCAGGCGATGTACCTACCGTCGTGCCTTTGTATAGCAACAGTCTCACCCGTCAAAGCTACTTTGAACAAGGCTGGCATGCCGTCACTCACCTCCATGTTTTAAAAGCCCGCGAGCAACGCAAGGCACAAGCTATGGCGGTGCCTAATGAACAGTAAACTCAAAGCGATTTTACTGGCCGCTGGCTTAAGTTCGGCGGCCATCACTGGCGCACAGCTTACCGATAAATGGGAAGGCAATAGCCTGAGCGTCTATGTCGATGCGGTGGGCGTACTTACCGCCTGTCGTGGCCATACGAGCAAAGACTTAAAGCTTGATCAAACCTTCACCGAGCAGCAATGCATGGAGATTTTTGCCAAGGATATCGCCAAGGAAGATAAGCAACTGCTCAGCCTCACCGCGCCTGTAAAGCTCACCCACAGCGAGCACGCCGCCTATTTATCGTTTTTGCACTGGGCGGGATACGGCAACTTTGCCAGCTCAACCCTGCGTAAAAAGCTGCTTGTAGGGGATCGTGTGGGTGCCTGCAAGGAGCTAACGCAGGCCTGTTCCACCAATCCTCAAACGGGTGAGCGCATCTGCAATGGTTGGACCTATGGCACCCGCCTAGGTGTCAAGGTGCGCCTAAATGGCCTCATCAAGCGCCGTGCCGAAGAGCAAACCATTTGCCTAAGCGAACTGGGCCTCTCGCAATCAAAGGGGGGCGCGCAATGAATCCCTCTCAAATCATTAGCACTGTGCAGTGGCTATTTTTGTCACTGGCATTAGTCACCATTGGGCTGATGTACCACCAACAGCAGAGCACTAAGAGCCAGCTAACCCAAGCGTTAACTGACAATGCAGCCCTAAAACAGAGTGCAGACACGCTAGCGGTATGGCTACAAGACGCCAACCTTGAACGCATTGCCCTAAAAGACGAAGGCGAAACCCTCGCCCTACAGGTGCAAACCGTTGAGCAGCAAAAGGCCGCGTTAGCTACTCGTAATCAAGATCTTAACCATCAACTCACCCAGTTACTTGAGGACGCCCAGGATGAACAAACACAAACATGGCGTGTGGCTAGTGTGCCTAACGATGTTGTGCGCGTGTTCGACAACGCCGCCCGCTGTGCGTTACGTGCCTATTTACAAGACCCAATATGTGTTGCCGCCCGAAGTACTGATGCGAGAGTGCAACGTCACTCAGGTTCCACTACAGGTATTGCAGTGCCTGCAAACCCAGAAGGAACAGTGCCTATCCAACCCAAAGTCAGCGTGGCTAATGCTCTCGCTACTCACTGACCTTGGGCAATGCAACCTCGACTGGCAAGCCCTGCACGATTGGCGGCAACGCCATCAAACAGACCAAACAAAATAAGGAACCCCATGGACGAAAACGATTGGGCTAGCAATATGGAAACCCGCGAGCGAGCTGCCTGTGTTGATGCAGTTCGGGATGCCGCCAGGCACAAACAACACAGCACTGGCAATGGCATCTGTATTGATTGCTTAGAGCCAAATGAGCCACAGCGGCTTAACGAGTTGCGCTGTATCAGTTGCCAACAGGATGAAGATAAGCGCCAAAAGCAGCGCTATGGGAAGCGTTTATGATCGAATCGTTATTTGAATATTTCGGTAAGTATTGGGGCTTCATTGGCAGCGTCATTAGCGTTTTCTGTGCACTGCTGATGGCGTGGTTTAGCACTCGCTTTACCCCGCGCATCGAGCACGAAAAGGTCGTCCAAATGGTGGCCGGAATCGACAAACGCCTAAGCGAAACTGAAATGCAATTGGAGTACATGCCGACCCGTGACGAACTGCATGCGCTCGATAAAACCCTCACAGGTTTAGGTGAGCGCTTTGGCGCAATGGAACAAGGCATTAGGCGCTTAGAAACCAAGACCGACATGCTTCTCGAAAACGAACTGAAAGGAGGCCACCAATAATGGCGATGCAGCAAATTATCAATGAGCACCAACGCCTTGTGGTGCTTCGATTACTGACCGAGGCGGGAGCCTTTGCACTCAATGAGTCCATCTTACAAGATGGCTTAAATGCCTACGGCCTCGACATTAGCCGCGATGCCTTGCTGGTGCAGCTCGCTTGGCTTAACGAGCAAGGGCTGATTAAAACCGAGTTAGTGGGCAAAGTGACCACGGCAACGCTAACAGGTCGCGGCCAAGATGTGGCGACAGGCCGCGCGGTAGTGCCAGGGGTTAAACGTCCACGGGCGGGAGAGTAGCCATGGCAAGAGCAATCCTAAATCGTGGTGAGCTTGCAGGCATCCGCTTAGTGGCGGATTTGTTTGTTATCCGCGAACTCGAAAAGAACGTGCTTGCTAAAAACGAGCACGTTAAGCCGCACATCAAAGCGCTAGACCAGCGCCTTAAAAAGACGG
This sequence comes from Shewanella sp. SM101, assembly GCF_025654465.1. NCBI lineage: Bacteria > Pseudomonadati > Pseudomonadota > Gammaproteobacteria > Alteromonadales > Shewanellaceae > Shewanella > Shewanella sp. SM101. The sequence goes on along the minus strand of NZ_JAKKRH010000003.1, from coordinate 139,744 downwards.
TTCCCAAGGTGTTTGCGGCAGAGGCCGAACTACAGAAGCAGATCCACTTAGTTCGTGCGCAGTGGCTACGAGAATGGGAGGGGTTAGACGATGGCGAGTGAAACCCGAGGCCGACGTTCTAAGGTGGATTTACTGCCTGATCCTATCCGCAAAAAGCTCGATGCGGGGTTGCGTAATGGCTCGATTCAGCAGATTGATTTGCTCGATGAAATCAATGTGCTGATTAAAGCCGCAGGCTTGCCTGAGGAAAACCAGCTTTCCCGCGCAGGCATCAACCGCTATGCCACCAAGATGGAGGCTGTGGGTAAATCCCTGCGCGAAATGCGTGAGATCACCCAAGTGTGGACGGCAGAGCTGGGCGATAAACCCACAGGTGAAGTCACTAAACTCATCCTCGAAATGGCGCGTTCGCAGCTGTTTAAAGCCCTATTAAACCAAGATGAAACGGGCGAAGGTGCCGACGTTGGCATGATTAAAGACGCCATGTTAGCGGTGCAGCGTTTGGAGTCTGCTGCCATGGCCAGCCATAAGCGCGAGAAAGAGATCCGCACTGCTTTTGCCGCAGAGGCCGCTAATGCCGCCGAGAAGGTAGCGAAAACCGCAGGCTTAACCAGTGATGCCGTGGCCTTGCTTAAGCGCGAAATTCTGGGGATTGCATGATGACCATTAAGAAAAAGGTGTTAGCGGCCGCGACTGCGGTAGCGCTAGCCATCACGCCAACGGCAAGCAGCTTTGATCCCACGTATGAGGCAAGTTGCCTAAGTCGCTTTGATCCTAAAGAGGTGCTGCTCGGTTATCAGAAACGCTGGATAGCCGACGAGTCACCGCTGAAAATTGCCGAAAAGTCGCGCCGAACTGGACTCACTTGGGCCGAAGCTGCCGATGCTTCTTTAACTGCAGGCGCTGCCCGTGGCCAAGGCGGTACTAACCATTTTTATGTGGGCAGTAACAAGGAGATGGCGCGGGAATTTATCGACGCTGCGGCCATGTGGGCCAAAGTATTTGATAAAGCCGCAGGCGAAATCCAAGAAGAAGTGTTTGTTGATGAAGGCCAAGACGGTAAAGAGATCCTGACCTTTGCCATTTACTTTGCCTCAGGTTTTAAGGTGCAGGCGCTATCGAGTAATCCCTCGAACCTACGCGGTATGCAAGGCAATGTGACTATAGACGAAGCCGCGTTTCACGAGCGCTTGGCAGAAGTGCTAAAAGCAGCGTTGGCGCTGACTATGTGGGGCGCGAAGGTACGCTTGATCTCCACCCATAATGGCATTGATAACCAGTTCAATGAGCTGATTAACGATTCCCGTGCGGGTAAAAAAGATTACTCCATTCACCGTGTCACCTTAGATGATGCGTGTCACGAGGGGCTGTATAAGCGTATTTGCCAAGTGCGCGGCATCGAATGGAGCCAAGCGGCCGAGGATGACTGGAAAGCAAAATTACTCAAAGCCACAGCTACCGAAGAGGACGCATTAGAAGAATACTTCTGCGTGCCTAAATCGGGCGGTGGTGCCTATCTTAACCGCGCGTTAATCGAAGCCCGCATGGCCAGCGTGACAGATAGCGGCCCCGTTGTTCGCCTTAAAAAAGACGATGCTTTTGGACAATGGCCAGAAGGTTTACGGGCGGCGGAGATCCTTAAGTGGTGTGAGGATGAACTCAAGCCGGTTCTCGATAGCTTAGACCCTGCACGCCCCCATTGCTTTGGTGAAGATTTTGCCCGTAGTGGTGACTTAACTGTGATTGACGTGGGGGAAATCGCCCAAGACTTGCACATCAAAACCAAGTTACAGGTCGAGCTAAAAAACATTCCCTTTCGCCAACAAGAGCAGATCCTGTTTTACATTGTGGACCGCTTACCACGGCTGAGGGGCGGCGCGATGGATGCGCGCGGTAATGGCCAAGCGTTAGCGGAATACGCCCAGGATAAATACGGCAGTGAAGTGATCGCCTGTGTGATGCTATCTGAGTCCTTTTACCGCGAGCAAATGCCACGCTTTAAAAGCCACTTTGAAGACGGGCTTATCACTATCCCAAGGGATGACGACACCAGTACTGACCTGCGGGCCTTAAGCATTAACCGTCGAGGTACGCCATGCCTTGGCGATGTGCGGACAGGCCAAGAAAAAGAACGCCATGGTGATGCCGCGATCAGCCTGTTCTTGATGGTATACGCCTCCACCTTAGACGGTGCCCCCATAGAGTTCACCCCCATTCCTAGAAGTGATCACCGCAATCCGAATGCCGCAGCAAGTGCCCATGAGGATGATGATCATCAAACGCAGCGAGGTTGCTGGTAATGCAAGAAAAAACAACTGAATCACGTATTTTGGACGCCAGTGGTCGGCCGTTTAAACAGCGTGAAGCCAAAGCACTGCAGACCGACGATGTGCGTTTAATTGGCTTGCAACGTACCTTTAGCCAGCACCCAAGTAGCGGCTTGACGCCCGCCAGTGCAGCCAATATTTTACAGGCCGCCGAGCAAGGCGATCTCATTGCTCAATGTGAACTGGCCGAAGATATCGAAGAGAAAGACGGCCACCTTTATGCCGAGTTAGACAAGCGCAAACGGGCGTTGATCGGCGTGGACTACTATTTAGTGCCACCCCGTAACCCGACGCCACAGGAAAAGGCCGACACTGAATATCTGCAAGAAATGCTTGAGGAAGGTAACTGGATAAAGACGCTCATTAAGTCAATGAGTGATGCCATTCTCAAGGGCTTTAGCATGCACGAGTTAGCCTGGACGCGAGAGCTAGGCGAATGGTTTATTGAAGTGCCAGAGTATCGCGATCCGTCTTGGTTTATGACTCACCCTGAGCGGCGCAACGAACTGCGGCTGCGTGATGCCACGGTCAATGGCGCTGACCTGTGGCCCTTTGGTTGGATCAAACATATTCATCCAGCCAAGTCGGGCTATGTTAGCCGCAGTGGTTTAGTGCGTCAGTTAATCTGGCCGTTTATTTTTAAAAACTACAGTGTGCGCGACTTAGCCGAGTTCCTTGAGATCTACGGTTTGCCGCTGCGTATTGGTCAGTATCCAGCGGGTGCCAGCGATGAGGAAAAGCGCGCCCTGTTAAATGCAGTGATGAGCATTGGCCATAACGCGGGTGGCATTATGCCCAAGGGCATGGTGATGGATTTTGAGAGTGCCGCCACAGGTCAAGCCGATCCCTTTGATTTGATGATTAGCTGGGCTGAAAAGACCATGAGCAAGGTGATTTTAGGCGGCACCTTGACCAGCCAAGCCGATGGTAAAAGCTCAACTAATGCGCTCGGTAAAGTGCATAACGAAGTGCGCCAAGAGCTGCGTGATGCTGACCTTACCCTGATTGCCGAAACCTTAACCCGCGACTTAGTGGCCCCTTTATATGCGCTTAACTGCAAGAGTTATCAAAGCCACCGTCGTCATCCACGTTTAGTCTTTGATACCACAGAAGCCGAAGACTTACGGGCCTTAGCGTATCCGCTGCGTGCGTTCGTCAGCATGGGCATGCAGATCCCACAAAACTGGCTGCATGAAAAGACCCGTATCCCTAAGCCCGCTAATGGCGAAGCCGTGCTGGTGATCCAGCAAGAAGATCCCAATGCCAGCGCTGCTAACCAGACAGCATTGGCGGCTTTAGCCGCTCAACCGTCAGATGCCCCGTTGAGTGAACCGAGCCAAACCGCCTTAGATAAAGCCTTGGATGCACTCACTCAAGGTCAAATGAGCGAAGCATATATGGCGATGGTAGAGCCATTACTGGCACAACTGCAGAGCGAACCGGAGCAGCTGCGGGCGCAACTGGAAAAGGACTATCCCGCCATGGATACCGAGCAGCTTACCGAAATGCTCGCGCGGTTAATGTTTGTGGCTGAACTATGGGGAATCGCCAATGCCTAAAACCGTTGATTTAAGCATTGCCATTAACCAAGCCCCCGCCGATGCGGTGGCCTATTTCCGTGCCAAAGGCTTTGCCATCAGTGACGATTGGCAAGACGTGTGGACTCGCGCCCACGCCCGTGCCTTTACTGTGGCCAAGGCGGCACAGATGGATGTGCTCACGGCGATCCGTAATGAAGTGGATGCAGCCCTAAGCCAAGGGTTAACCGCTAAACAGTTTCAGGCAAACCTTAAACCTCAACTCGAAAAGCTCGGATGGTGGGGGAAAAAGGAAGTCGATGGCCGCGAGGTACAGCTGGGGAGTCCCTACCGCTTAAACACTATCTATCGTCAAAACCTGCAAACCGCTTACATGGCTGGGCGCTATCGGCGCATGTTATCGCGCACCAAAACCCACCCCTATTGGCAGTATGTGGCGATAGATGACGGCCAAACACGGCCAGCCCATGCGCGGCTTAGGGGTAAAGTGTTCCGCTTTGACGATCCAATATGGGACATCATCTATCCGCCCAATGGATGGGGCTGTCGTTGCCGCGTTCGGGCGCTCACCGAGGCGCAAGTGAAGGCGATGGGGATCACTGTGGAAAATGGCGAAGGTTATATCCAGCGCTTTGACACTGAGACAGTCGCGCGCGGAACGGGTGAAGTGTTAACCGTGCCCCATGCGCGGATTGATCTGCCCGATGGCAGCAGCATGAGCCCCGATTTAGGCTGGGCCTATAGTCCAGGCGAAGCCGCCTTTGGTACCGATGTGGCCGTCGCCAAAAAGCTGGGCACTATTCAATCGTTAGACACCCGCGCGCAGTTTATTCAGGCACTCAATAATAGCCCACTGCGCCACGCCCAGTTTGCCCAATGGACGGATGAAGTCCTTGCCGCCAATCCAGGACAAAAGCGACGACCAGGCTTAGGCATTCAGGCTTTAGGTTTTATGACGCCCTCGATTCAAACCGCAGTGACAGCGCGTTTAGGGCGAGAACCTACGGCCTTACTGGCCATAGGAGAAAAGCAATTAGTGCATGCAGATAGTGCAAGGCACATTGCTGAGGGTGTTGCGTTAAGTCGTGATGAGTATCAGCAATTACCGCAGATGTTGGCAGAACCCGAGGCCGTGCTTTGGGATAGCAAGAACCAGAATCTGTTGTATGTCTATGCCACTGAGGATGATGGCCGTAAGGTTAAAGTGATCATTAATAGCGCGTGGAAGATGAAACGCCAGCAGGCAATGGATGCGGTGATCAACGTTTATAAGACGGATCGAGCGAACCTGCTGCAACCAGAATATGAAGTGATTGAAGGTCGTCTGTAAGTGAGTTTGGTATAAGTGAAGTGTGGTGGCGTGGTGGGAGTCGAACCCACATACACCCTGAATGATCAGAGTCTGCTTTACCAGTTAAGAGTACACGCCACCCTGTGTTCAAGCATATCACCATTCCTCCACGTTGACAGTGCTAAGGATAAAAAATGAACAAGGTAGAGATCGTCTTAAGTGACTCCCCAGTGCTGCAAGTGTTGGGGAGTTTGCTGGATAAGCTCGATGACTTAAGCGAACCGATGAACGATATTGCTGCCGTTCTGGAGTCCGCTACAGAGGGTGCCTTTGAGGCCGAGGCCGATCCAGTTACAGGTCAAGCCTGGGCATCTTTAAGTGATGCCTACCTTAAGGCCAACCCTAAACGCCAGGGCGGTAAGATATTACAAGCCAGTGCTGGCGGGCTAGCTGCCAGCGTGACTGCCGACAGCGGCGACTTTTGGGCGGAGATTGGCAGCAATAAAATCTATGCCGCTATTCACTATTTCGGCGGCACCGACGATATGCCTGCTGGCCCTGCGGGTATACCAGCGCGTCGATACTTCGGTGTAAGCCATGAGAGCGAACAGTCTATGTTAGGCTTCTTGGGAAGCTATTTGCTGTAAGAATGTGTTGTAAAAAGTGGGTTGAATGGATTTGTCTGCTAACGCCCTCAGACACGATTTAAGCGCCTAAGCTTTCAACTTGGTATAACGGCTCATCTAAAACCCACTTAAACGCTTTAACAAGGATTTAAACGGGTTTTAAACTAGGTTATGCTCGCCTTGTAAAGTGAACTTAATAATAAGCAAGGAGACAAGGAATGGGTTGTTTATTTTTTTTTGATGAAACGGTTGAGTTAAATGAGTATCCAGGAGTTAAGTGTAAGCCTCAACAAGTTGCAGTGGTGGATAACCACTTGATCCCTGAAATTGTCATTGGTCCAGTTGGTGAGGCTTATGATGGTTTATATGCGAACTTTCATGATTGGCAACAGTTTGAGCGATTTGTTGACGCCGTTAATGATTTGCATGCAAGGCTAAAAGGTGGCCACAAATAATCCCGAAACCTTTCCAATCCGCTAGTTAGTCCCACTCGATCATGATGGGCACTCCAATGTTATTGAGAGTGCCATTGTGTCAAAAGCTAAATCCACCAACCAAAGCCCAGCTCATTTAGCTGCTAGCATAGCCCTAGGCGTTGCGGCATTAAGCAGTGCGCTAGTGGTTAATACCAGTACCAGCACAGGTTTCCAACTCGGTGAAGATGGCTACATTCAGGCATTGCCTGATGGCCACTTTGCTGCTGTAGATGGTCGCCCTGATGATGTAGCGGGTGGCAAGTGGTTGATGGATGAAGCTGCCTTTGCTGCGCTTAAGGCAAATACCCCGCATCAAGCTGGTGATCTGGTCATTGACTACGAACACCAAACCCTCAACAAAGAGCAGAACGGCCAGCCCGCTCCCGCTTCTGGCTGGTTCAATATCGATGACGTGCAGTATCGCCAAGGGCAAGGTTTATTTATTAAGCCGCGCTTTACCGATAACGCTATCGCCCACCTAAACGCCAAAGAGTATCGCTATTTCTCTTTGGTTTTTGGATACGACAAGGCCACAGGCCGCCCCCAGTTTATCCATTCTGCAGCGTTAACTAACCGCCCTGGTGTCGATGGCATGTTGCCACTCGCATCGCTGGCCGCACTGGCCACTCTCAATGCAAACGATCTTCAATCCATCCCATCGGAGGGACTCCATGTGAACCCACTAATACTAAAACTCTTAGCCGCCCTAGGTATTGAAATTGCCGAAGGTAGCGAGCCAACCGAAGCACAGCTTAACGATGCGTTAAAGCGCATTGACGATCTGGTTAAAGCGGCGGGCAGTGTCGATGGCCTTAAGCAAGAAGTGGCTGCGTTAAGCGCCAAGTCGCCAACCATTGACCTAACCAAGTTCGTCCCCATTGCCACTGTGAATGCATTGCGTGAGCAATTGGTCGCGCTAACCGCTGAGAATGGCGTGCTCACTGTTGAGCAAGCGGTTAAGGCGGCGATTGATGACCACAAAGCCTTTGAGTGTGAACGTGATTACCTTACCCAATTGGGCAATCAAAACATGGCAGCACTCACTGCCAACATCGATGCACGAGTGCCTATTGCTGCACTAGGTGCCAAGCAAACCTCCACAGTTCCTGCCCCTAACAAGGATAAGGACACCAAACTGGCGGCACTTACCGCAGAGGACTTAAGCGTAGCCAAGCAAATGGGCTTAACCCCAGAACAAATGGCTGCAGGTAAAAAGGCCACCGCTTAGCGGTGTGCCACTCCATTAACCAGCTGAGTCATTCACATTAATTAGTTAGGAGTATCCCAATGGGTATTGTTAATTCCGCTACGTTAAACGCGCTGCGCACCTCCATGAGCCTCAAGTTTCAAGGTGCTGTGTCGAGCGTTGAAACCCAGTACCAACAGATTGCCACTGTGGTGCCATCGACCACCAAGTCGAATACTTATGGCTGGCTCGGTCAAATGCCAGAGTTCCGCGAATGGGTAGGTGATCGTCAGTTTAAAGACCTACAAGAGCACAGCTACAGCATCGAGAACAAGACCTTTGAAGCCTCGGTGATTGTTAAGCGCGACGATATCGAGGACGACAACCTTGGCGTCTATGACCCTATGGTCAAAATGATGGGCGAGAAAGGCGTTAAGTTCCCCGATAAGCAGGTGTTCGACCTACTCAATGCGGGTTGGACAACGCTTTGTTATGACGGCCAAAACTATTTTGACACCGACCATCCCGTCAATGCGACACATGATGGCAGTGGTGCTGATAGCTCTGTGCCTAACGTCATCATCGATCCCGCTTATACGGGCGAGCCTTGGTATCTGCTTGATGTATCGCAAGTGCTTAAGCCGCTTATCTATCAGGAGCGCCGCAAGCTTTCGCTCATCACCAAATTTAATCCCAACGATGAAAGCGTTTATGTCAGTAACAACTTCAGTTTCGGTGCGGATTTGCGCTGTAACGCGGGCTTTGGTTTTTGGCAAATGGCCGTTGGGGTGAAAGCAGAACTGACACTTGAAAACGTGTGGGCGGCGATGGAGATGATGGGCGACTTCACCTTTGATGGCGGTGAGCCTATGGAGCTGAATGGCACCTTACTGGTGGTGGGCAATGGTAATAAGCGCAAAGCACTACAGCTGAAAAACCGTGAAAACATCGACGAAGGCGGCACGACAGTCTCTAACGAACTGCAAGACATGATTGAGGTGTTGATCAGCCCGCGCGTTAAAAAGTAACCCGTTCTGAGCAGCGAATCGCAGGCACAAGGATGCGCCTGCACCCCAACATCGAGTGAGGTAACAATGAAATGGCGAATCCTTCTAAGAACATTCAAGTCCTGTTGGTTATCTGTCTTGCGCACACTGGCTATCGCCGTGCGGGCATGGCGCTTAACAAAGGCGAAAACCTTATACCGCTGGCCGAGTTGTCGGATGAGCAAGTCGCAGCGTTTGAAGCTGACCAGCGCCTTAAGGTATCCGTGCGTGATATGGCACCAGCGTCGGGGAGTGTGGACATTCCAGACGGTGATCAGACATTAGGCACCGATATCACAGGCACGCTCACTGGCGTGAAAGAGCCCAATGGTGAAGATAAAGCCTTGGGTGAACTGACAGCAAAAGAGCTGAAAGAACTGGCAAAAGACTTGGCGATCACGGGTGTTAACTCGATGAATAAAACTGACTTAGTTAGTGCTATTCAGGCGGTAAAAGTCACTGTGCCAGGTGAAAACGAAACGGCTACCCAAAGCACTGAAACGCCTAGCGCTGAAACGAAAGGCACTGAACCATCTGGCACCACCAACGCAGCAGGTGAATAGTCATGGCTCAAGTGATGTACGCCACCCCTGACAACATGCTGAGTCGCTTTGGTGCGCAGGACTTAATGCTGCTTACCGAACGCGAAGGCAGCGTGCCAGGGGAAATCAATTTCGTCGTGCTTGAGCAAGCATTGCGCGATGCTGCGGCTGAGATTGATGGCTATATCGTGGGCCGTTACACCTTGCCGTTAACCACTGTTCACGCCGTATTGGAGCGTAACTGCTGCGATATCGCCCGTTACTTCTTGTATGGCGATAAAGCCCCTGAACAAGTCGAGAAACGCTATACCGCTGTGGTGAAGTATTTAACCGCCGTGAGCAAAGGCGATATCAGTTTGGGGCTAGCTGATACGGGTGAAGTCGCTAGCCAAAGTGAGTTAGTGGTCAGTATCGACAGTGCAGGCAGCGTGTTTGGCCGTGCATCGTCTAAGGGGTTTATCTGATGTTTGAGATTAAAGATAACTACCTTGCTGCAGGTGATGCGTTGACTCAACTGCTTGAGCCATTAGTGACGAGCCAGAAGCTGAAAAAGGTCTATCAAGCTAATGAGCTAAGTGAAGTGGATGAGCGCAGCCAAATCACCCCCGCCACCCATGTGCTGTATATGGGCGATACGCTGGCGGATACCGCACAAGGCGGCAACACCAGCCAAATTAAGCAGACTTGGCTTGTGGTATTGGCTTGCCGTTTATCTATTCACGAAGGCCAAGCAGGTGAGCTATTAGTCAGCCTGTTAAACGCGATTGTGGGTAAGTCCATTGCGGTGGATGGTCAGATGCTTGGCCCATTTGTGCGCGTTAACAGTCCAGTTAAACCCCGTTTCACTAAAAGCCACGGTTATTACCCCGTGGCGTTAAGTGTGATTTTGAGATTCAAACCTTAACAACCTAAGAGGAACTCACCATGAGTGGATTATTAGTCGCAGGCAACTTCTTTGTTGACCGCTTAAATGCCCAAGGGCAATCAACGGGGATCATTGGTCCCATCAACACCACTAAGCTCGCCATTAAAACCGATGCCGATGAAAAGGTACGTCCAAGTAAAAAGAAAGACAGCTACGGCCAAGCCTTAAGCGTGGTGAAAATTGCCAAGCCTGTTGAGGTGGAATGGTCCTTCGACGATCAACCCGCCGAACTGATTGCCATGGCACTGTTGGGTGATACCCAAGTGCTGAATACAGGCAGCGGCACCCTAACTGATGAGGCCGTGACCTTGCCTGATAATCAGCGTTGGATACAGCTACCTGAAAGTAACTTTGCCGCCCTCGGTTTTGTGGTGAAGAAAGACGCTGCCACCTTAGTGCTGGGCACTGACTATGAGGTGAACTATGCCCTAGGGCTAGTGCGCGCCGTAAAAGGCGGCGACATAGAAGCGGGCGGCGCGGTGACAGTGACAGGCCAACATAACGCCATTAGCGGCACCCTCATTCGCGGTGGCATTAACGCCCAAACCCGTGCGCGGATCTTCGGTGAAGGTACCAACTTAGAAACAGGCAAGCCGATTAAGCTCGATGTTTTCGACGCCAGCTTATCGCCTACGGCTGCGATCGATTTTGCCGCCAGTGAGTTTGTGAGTGCGACCTTATCAGGCAAAGCACAGTTGGTGACGGGGAAAGATCATCCGTTCGAGTACCTAGAGCTGGATGCGTAAGCGGTTTTGCTTAACCCAAGGGCATGGCCGTACTCAATTGCCATGCCCTTTAATCCCCATTTAACCGCCGTTTAAACACCGATTATTTAGATACTAACGAGAGCATTAACGAGATAGCCATGGCTGATAAAACCTTAGAACTCGCCCTGCGGATCGTGGCAGAAGCCACGGGCAAGCAACACATTGCGGCTTTAGTCGATGAGCTTAAGCGCATCGGCACTGAGTCGGATGCGGCGAATCCTAAGACGCAGGCGCTCGCTGATGAACTCGATGGCGTGAGTGATGCCAGCCAAGCGGGTGCGAACCAAGTTGATGAACTCAAAAACAGCCTTGACCCGTTAAGCGACCAGTTAGACCAAGTGGCCCAAAGTGGCCGCAACACCAGCAACCAAACAGAGCAGCTCACTAATGACCTTAAGCCCCTAGGGAAAGGGCTTAATGACGTTGCTGGCAGCAGTCAAGCGGGTGCTAACCAAGTTGATGCGCTCAAAAACAGCCTTAATCCGTTAAGCGACCAGCTAGATCAAGTGGCCCAAAGTGGCCGTAACACCAGCAACCAAACAGAGCAGCTCACTAATGACCTCAAGCCTTTAGCAACAGGGCTTGATGACGTAGGCGATAGCAGCCAATCGACCAGCCAAAAGGCCAATACCTTAGCCAATAAGCTCGATGAACTGGCTAACCAGCAAGACCTGATCAACACCTTCAAGCGGTCACGCAATGAGCTTGAACAACAAGAGCTTGCTGTCACTGCCGCTGCCTTAGCACTGCAGGACTTAAAGCAACGTGCCAGCCAAACGGATGCGCCTTTTGTGCAGCTGGCACGCTCTATTGATGTGGCAGAAAAAGAGCTGGAGCAAATGCAGCGCGAGTTAGCGCAGCAATCATCCAGCCACACTAAGCTGCAAAATGCCCTGTCGAAATCGGGCATTGATTACAACAACCTGACCACAGCGCAGCGCAAGTTAAGTGCCGAATTTGACGGCACTGGCCGCAATGTCGATAAGTTTGCTAATCAGTTAGATAAGGGCAATGCCAGCGCCCGTGATCATGCCAGTTCCCTGCGTGGCGTTATCGGCCAAGTTACCGCCTTAGCGGGTGCCTATTTGGGCTTTGACCGCGTAGCCCAAGCGGTGAAGGACATTTTTGCCACGGGCGATAAGTTTGAGCGCTTAGGTGTGCAATTTAATGCCTTGATGGGATCTATCGCAGGAGGAGAGCAAGCGACGGCATGGGTGAAGGACTTTGCTAAAAATACCCCGTTGCAGCTTGATGAAGTCAGTCAGGTTTTTGTAAAACTTAAAGCGTTTGGTCTTGATCCTATGAATGGCTCTATGCAGGCCATTGTAGATCAAGCCTTTAAGTTAGGTGGTTCATTCCAAGAAGTCGAAGGCATCTCACTTGCTTTAGGGCAAGCCTGGGCGAAGCAGAAATTGCAGGGAGAGGAAATCCTGCAATTGATTGAGCGCGGTGTACCCGTATGGGAACTGCTTGAAAAGGCTACAGGTAAAAACACAGCTGAACTACAAAAGCTTAGCGAACAAGGCAAGCTTGGCCGCGATGTCATTAAAGCCTTAATGGATGAAATGGCAAAGGGCGCGGCTGGTTCTGCCGCTGCCAACATGGCTTTGTTGTCCGGTTTGATATCTAACGCCAAAGATAATTTAAGCGCGTTCTATGCCGAGGTATCTAATGCTGGTGCTATGGATTGGCTAAAGGGCCAATTAACAGCGCTTAACACTGAGTTCGCCACTATGGCCGCTGATGGCCGCTTAAAGAAATGGGCGACCGAAATCAGTAATGCCATTATTAGCATCGGTGAAGGCGTTAAGAGTACGGCTCAATTCCTGTATGAATATCGCGATACCATTGCAACAGTAGCAGGCGCTTGGGCAGCCTTTAAAGTTGGTAGTTATTTTATCGACATGGCCAAAGGGACTAAGGAGGCTATCGAGTGGTTAGTTAAATTCGAAGCTACTCAGAAAGCTGCATCTGCTGCGGGAGTCGTGCTGGATGGTGGCCTTAAAAATACCGCAAAACTGTTAGGTAAACTCGGTTTAGCAGGCGCTGCTGCGTGGGGTGTTACTGAAATATATGCTCTCGGCGAAGCGATTTGGGCATTGATTAAAGCGGAAGCCGCGCTTGAAGAAAGTCGAAAGTTTGCAGCTAAAACAGAAGAAGAAAAAAATAATCGTTTAAAAGAATTCAATGAAGCCACTGGAATACAATTCCGCAATATGGCTGAAGTACTGCAAGCAGAGAAAGATGGACTGATTATTTATGATCTGAAAGCCAGATCATACAAAGCTTATAGCGCTGAATTGGCGATTCAAAATGCCGAAGTACTCGCCCAAGAGGCAGCAGCTCGTGCAGCAACCGAAGCCACTAAAGATCAAACTGATGCGACTACTGCTTTAGGTTCAGCAACTAAAGCGACCGTTGAACCGATTAAGTTAACGATCGACCAAGCCATCAAGCTGACTCAGCAGTTAACTGAACAAGCGACATCACTCGATACTTATACTGGTTATATGGGCGGATTTATTCGCCAGTTAGATTCAGTCATTCTCACCTTTCAAGCCGCAGGTAAAGAATATGCGGGCCATGTTGAGGTGCTTAATCAGCTTAAGCTTAAGTACGAGGAGCAACAAAAGTACCTTAATGCTACTGCTAAAGGGACAGAGGCACTAGAGCAAGCCTATAAGGACTTAGGGCTGACCAGTACCAAGTCATTACAGGATACAGCTGATAAATCTAAAGCTGCGTTTGAGCTTATCCGCGACAACAAAGAACCTATAGATCAAGTCCGTGATGCTTTTATTAACTGGGCTAAGGCAGCCATTGTTGCGGCGGAAGCATCTGGCAAGACAGTCCCTGCGGGACTTAAGGCGCAAGCCGCTGCCCTGCAGTTAAGCGACGAATATCAAAAGTTGATCGATAAATCGAAGAACTATAGTGATGGACTGCAGAATGGTGTAACCCCTGCACATCAACGATTAGTAAAAGATATTGCCGATACCACAACCGCGTTAGGTAAAAATCGCACTGCATTAGCGGGTAGTACTGCTGCCAATACCAGTAACAGCGAAGCTTTGGTGGAACTTAAAAAGAACACCGAAAAACTTAAAGATCAGCAAGAAAAACTGAATGAAGTTAAGGCGCTTGAGGCAGCTAATTATCAAGAGCTAAAAGGCAAATATGCTGCAGTGAATGAGGAAATGCTGCGCTTAGATAAAAGTTATATTGATGGTGCATTATCAGCGGAAGAATATGCCCGCCAGAAAGAGCGCTTAGTCGAAATCCTAAACGTACTACGCGACCTTATGGGCGATGTTCCAGATGGTATGGACGACTTAACTGACAGCGAAAAAGACGCTGGCATTGAGGCGGGCAGAACGACTAAAACGTTAATGGAACAACGTGAAGAACTTGAGGCATTAGAGAAGAGCACTGGCCGCGCCACTGAGTATGTCAACCTGTTTGCGGGTGCCTATGCCCACTTAAACAAGCAGTTCAATTTTAACGAAGATAGCACCGAAAAACTCAACGCCCGCGTCGATCAGTTGACTAACAGCATCATGAACAATATGCGGGTGAATACCGGCTTTTGGGGTGTGCTGGCACAGCTCAGTAACCAAGCCTTTATCCGCGAAAAGCAGATCATCAATGAAACCTTACTGACCCGTAAATGGACTGAAGAACTCGAAAGCTCAAGCATTAGCCTCGATCGCGTCAATCAAATTAGCCGAGAGGCTAAGTGGAATATACGCGAGCTAGGCGACGAAGATCTTAAGCCACTGCAAGCGGCCATTGATGCTACCCGCGATCGTATTCTCGGCCTGCGTGACGATATCAACGCGACCTTGGGCAGTCTCAAAGATGAGATGGATCAGCTCAACAATAACCAAACCGCTATCGAGAAGCGCCGCTATGAACAGCAACAAGCTGAGCTTAAGGCGCAGCTCGATGCTGCCCGCACTGCCCAGGATAAAGAGTCCATCGCCAGTGCCCAAGAAGCACTGCAACTGAGTCAGCAAATCTACGCTACCAAGCTAAAACAAATCGAGGCCGAATCGGCAGAACGTAACGCACAGGCGATCGAGCGTGCATCAAGCAGTGCAAGCACCGCGACGAATTCCACTCGCAGTACGGCAAGCCCCACCGCTTCGGCATCGGTGAGCAATCAGAACACAGGCGGCAGCGTACAAATTTTTCGGCTAGAGCTGGCAATGCCGTCGGGTAATGTGGTGAAAGCCGATTTGCTTGATGAGTTTAAGCTGCTGTTTTTGCGCGAACTAGAACAGATTAAGGCCACCTCATGATCACCTTAGACACGTTTCAATTACCACATTTTATTTGGCTTAACCGCTTTGGTTATACGCCCTTTGTGAGTAGCACTGAGTTTGCGCTCGATGGCTCGCAGCATGTTGAAGTCGCGGCTAAACAAGCGGGCCGCCCTGTGGTGTTATTCAGCGATGCAGAAACATTAGCGGTGTTTAACGCCCTTGAGGCCCATGCCAATTCAAAGGGTGCGATTAGCTTTAACCTGGATATCAATGGCACAGCATTATCCGTGATGTGGGACTACAGAGAACAGCCCATTAGCGGCACGCCAGCGATCAATTACAGCGATACCGACCCCGACGAAATCGAGGCAATCACCTTGAAGTTAATCACCGTTTAAAGGCCATTTATCTATTGTGAGAGTGCTATGACAATTTCCCGTGCAGATTTAAAAGTATTCAAACCAGAGCAATTGGGCTCAAGCGATGATGCGGGTGGACAACGTACCAAGCTGGCGGTGGAGTCTGGCAAGCTTAACGAACTGTTTCGCGCCATTTCAGACATAGATCATGCGCAATCAGCGGTTGATATTGTGAAGTGTTACCCTGCACTTGATACCCCTGACACATCGATTTTGCTCGATGGTCATGTGTTTATCAGCCAAAAGCCAACCGATGATCTAGTCAGTTTATTGATTGCCGAGGCCGCTACGCTTGATGATGCCGACCGCATGACCGATATGGTTGAGATTCTGGAATCATCCGTTCGTGCTGGCCAGTTGATCCGCAATCGACTGATTGGGCTACTTGCTGGTCAGGATACATTTCCTCGGCCATATTTGCAGAGCATATATCAATTCAATGGCGTTGATTTTTATGAAAATATAACACTTGTGCAAGGCCAGACCGTTGTCATATCTGTGGAGTACCCAGGTGCCGAGAATGCGCTATATCCTCGATTCGAACATTTTTGCCAAATTCAAAAAACAGTTACTGGTGGTACTGGTGGATTGGTGCAATTTAAACCTGCAATACCGTTTGATACACCTAACTACGATATAACAATCAATGGTGAGTCAGGTTGCACCAAATTACGTTATACATCTGAAAACGATGGGATCAAATATCATGGTGTCACTCAATTAACTGCAGCAGCAACCACTGAGGTTTTGGCTGTCGAGTCAACTCAAGTCGAGCTATTACCGAAAGTAAAAACGATTTCAGTGAGTGCAGGTAATGCACTTGATGGTGTGTCTGATTCGCAGGGTGGTACAGTGGGGGGCATTAGCAGCCTGCCTTCAATGTATTATAAAACGGTATCGCTACCATCCGTTTCAGGGCAAAGCACGTATATTTTTGAATTACCTGATTTATTGATATCAAACTGGTTCAACGATAATGGTATTCAAAATGTGAAATATACTGGTGCATGGTCTCAAAATGCCAGTGTCACTGTTACAGGTACGACTGTCACCGTTATATTCACGGGGTATACCCCGCCAGTTGGTTACAGTATCGGTATCAATTACATAAGTGATGACAAATACGACATTTACTACACCCCCGCATCATTCCCAGCGAATAGAGTCATGGTCGATAATCGACTGTATGGTGAAGTTACATTTTTAAATCCAACCTACGGTAAAAGCGCCATTAAAATGGGGCAAGGTAAATCTGGTGTCAACGCATCACTGGTCGAGCCCAATGGCAATATTATTGCTCAGATTGACGCTACTACAGGTGTGCTTACTAAAAACCCTGATTTCAGAGGCGATTTCACTTACACCTATAACTGTATGTTGGTTGAAACAGTACCTGGTGAAGTAACCCCGCCAGGCGATTTAACGGTTGAGTTTATTCTCAAATCGAATGAGCCGATTCTCGACACCTTTTATCTTACCGTGTCTACCACTGCAGAAACTGTGCTCAGCGCCAGTGCTGATAGCAATGGTGTTGTATCTGGTTCAGGCGTTAGTGGGACAATCAACAATGGGACTGTATCGCTCACCTTTACTCAGCGCGTGTATTTAAGCACGCTTCGCTATGACATTAGTGAGACTGTCACACTGTCACCACCACCAGAACTATACGGCCTTAATCCATTGCGGATTAAGAACGGCGGGGTGGTGAATGCGTTTACTGCGTGGAACACCGTATCTGTACAGCACACTGAATTACAAGTGGTGAGCAGTCCCGCGCCAGCCCAAACCTACAACGCTCGCGCTAATGCGCGCTTTGTTGATATTACTGATGCTGAGGGTAAATCACTTTGGACGCTGGCTAATACCCATTACACATGGGTTAAAGCGACAGGTGTTGTCACTCTCAATAGCGATTTTACAGGTTTTACTGCGCCATTCGTTCTGACCGATACCATTGGCGAGATTGCGCTAGTGACAGACGTACAAGCACAGGCATTAATACTGGCATCGCCATTAAGCCAAACTTATCCAATCGGTGCCAATGTATCGAGTGTGCAAAATTTGGGTGACTTACAGGCCCGTATCGGCACGGTGCGGGATATGAGTGCGTGGGCTAACAATTGGGACCTAGATGGCGCACCCGCAACTGGCAACATGAATACCGTTGATTTCCCCATTGAGGTACGCAACGACACTGCAGTAAATGAGGACTGGGTGTTGATCTTCACCTCAGCAACTGCATTCCGCTGTGTTGGTCGTCGCCTTGGTCAAATTGCCACGGGCGATACGATTAATGACTTTGCCCCCGTCAACCCGCTAACCCTGCAGCCGTACTTTATTATTCGTTCTGGCGCATTTGGTGGTGGCTGGCAATCGGGCGAGGCCATTCGTTTTATGAGTTACGCCGCGAGTAAACCCGTCATGTTATTACGCACAGTGCAAAGCGGTCATAGTCAAATCACCACCGACCGCGCTGTGCTCGCGTTCCGTGGCAACGAATCTTAATAGGCCGATTTTAGGAGATAGATAAATGGGATTACCAGTAACTGTTTATCGTTGGGATGATGCAGGTGCACCACAGCTAACCAGTGGCACACCGTCTGAATGGATTAATATCTTAAAGAAAGTATTGGTTGAGGGCTATGGTTCGAAAGCCCCACTCGGTTGGACATTAGCATTTGAAAATGCTGGTGCATTTAAAGTTGCATTTAGGAATTCACTTGCAAACGGCGGTAGTGGTGGGTATTTCCAATTTTGGTCAAGTACAGGTAGTAATGCCGCTAATACGACATGTCTCATCCAATGTGCTCAGGCAATGTCCGGGTTAGATTCATTCATAAAACCAACTGTGTATCGGGGATTCTCTCAAGCAACACAATATCGTGGGTGGGAGATAATAGGTACAAGTAGAGGTTTTTATTTAATATTACATCGCACAAGTAACCTACTAATGAGTGATAGCACCAGCATAACAAACATAAATACTCAAGTTTATTTTATTGGAGATATAGAGTCTTTTTACGCTAATGACCAAAGTGTGTTCACATTAGCCAGTGGTACAAGTGGTGGCAGTACAACATCAAGTTTCGGCTTAACACATCAGGTCAAATACGCCCAATTTCACGACACTGATTCAGGTTCAGGTACAGTAAAAGAGTATTCTGCAAATGATCTGTTTACTGCTAACGTCAACACTGTTTCATTTAACCAAAACGGTGAGTTATTGGGGATAGAACATATACTTTCGCCTTTCATGCTTACAATCGCTTATAACACCACTGACAGAAACGGGGTTGTTGCATCATCAAGCTTAATATCGCCAATGGTGCGCGGCAAAATACCGGGTTTGTATTCTTCACAATTCTTGGGTTATAGGGATGACACTTGGCCTATTGATGTTGCAATGAACGGGGTAATGCATACTTTATTGCGTTCAAATTACGCACCGCACATTTGGGTAAACACGGTGGAATGGTATGGCTAAATTCATCAATATTATTGCAGCAAAAGATAGGGATTATGACCAAGCAATGATTGCTATTGACGCCGATCCTGATGCTGAGCGTGTGATTGTCATGGCGCGTGATACTGGTGAGGTTTTCCATAATTTCACCTACCAATCAAACAAACAACTCAAATTTATTGTGCCGCTAATTTACAGCGTTAATGCCGATTTATTGGTAGGCATTCTTGATGACAATCGCACATATAATACTAAGTTTGTTGACGGTGTTAAAGCCGAATTGATTGATGGTAATACCGTGAATATTCGCCCATGACAACAATAACACTACGGTTTGACACGCCTTGGTTGAATGCAGTTAGCCCGATAACAATCAGGTTTGTTGACGTACCTGTTATTGTTGACAACTCATTTGGTATCGAGTGTGGGTTCAGTTGGTTCACGCTTGATGCAGTCGAACAAGCGTTATTGTTGGCTGAGTTCTCAAGTGATATTGAATCTAAAATTGAATCACCGTGGGAAAACTACAACGCGGATGAGATTAAATTTGATGCAGTATGGTTATCCAATATTGCAAACGATTCGACCTTATCAATGGTTTGGTTATTTAATCCAGATATCAGAAATGACACCAGCGTTAATTGGTCGCTGCCAATTGATCACCAAATTACATTAAGCGTTAACTGGGTTGTACCCGATGAGCATCAAATACAACCCTCAATCAATTGGCTGGATATTGCCGCGCACCAGTTGCACACTGCAGTTGCATTGATAGACGGTCAGGACCAAGAAAGCGCGTTGATTATTCAGTACCGTGGCATTGTGGTCGATGATGAAACGTCGATTAAATGGGGCTTTCACGAACCGCGCTGGGTTTGCTCTACCAAGTACCGCCCTCCCGTTGGTAAGGTCACGCTTCGATTTAATGAGCCATTATCTACACAACCAAACCCTATTGTTTTACGGTTCACTGCCTCACCGAACTATTGTTACTGGGACGATGGCGGCGGCCTCATTGATGCTAACCCACCGTTACCTACCATTGATTTTAAGATCCCCATCGAACCGCAAATCAGAAGGAGTTACCTCATGCAGCCTCAAATCAGTTGTGTTCGTGTGAGTGACGGCGTAGCTGTGGTGCTCAAATCAGTATCCATTTCCCAGTCCCGTTCGCAATGGGCCAGTAGCGGAAGCTTAGCGTTTTCATCCCGTATTGATGCTGAGCGTGCCGCAAATGAATTATTGAAGATAAGCATTAACGGCTATGACTTTTACCTGCTTTGTGAGTCTCCCAGCGAGTCCAAAGCCTTCGGCAAAACCAGTTATAGCGCGACAGGTCGAGGCCGCTTAGCCACACTCGCCAGCCCGAACCGAAAGGCCATCAACTATGTGAACGTGGTAGCCCGCAGCTTTATTGGCTTAATGGCCGATATTGTGGCCAACACTGGGTGGACCGTCGCCAGCCAGATCACTGATTACCCCGTGCCCGCAAATGCCTTTAGTTATGCCGCTAAAACACCCGCCGAAGCGATTAACATTATGGCCAACAGCATTGGTGCCATGCTCGATGTGAACGATGAAACTCAGACTATGACTGTGATCCCTCAGTGGCCAGTCGTGCCTTGGAATACCGCAAGCGCAATTCCCGATGTGATTTTGCACGATGGAGTGATCCTCGAATTTAACGAGCGTATCGACATTCGTCCCGATGCTAATGCGGTGTTTGTACGTGGTGAGCAACAAGGCGTGGCGGCGAAAGTGAAACGTTTCGGGACCGCTGGTGACAACTTTGCTGCTGATATAGTGGATAAATTAATCACTGATAATCAAGCCGCGAGAATGCGTGCAACGGCCGAGTTAGCCAACGCAGGTAATAAGGTGCAAAACAGCATTCGCGCTAAGGTCATGGCGGATTTGCCACCCATGCGACCAGGCATGTTAATTGGGGTTCGCAAAGGTGCCGAGGTGTTTAAGTCAGTGTGTGAAAGCTTCAGCATAAGCGGCAGCGTTAATGAGTCAACTGGGATGGTTACTGTAAATCAGACCGTGACGCTATTGCGTAATGAGGTGGCAGTATGAGCAACATCTATCAACGCTTAGCGAACTTAAACCCTAAGCCCCAGCGCAGTGTTGCCACTGTGATTAGCGTGACAAATGGTACCACGACAGTACAGCACGCCGATGGCAGTTATCAGACTGTTTTGGGGGATTCAGTTGCCAGTGGAAAAGTGTATATCGTTGATGGTCAGATCCAAGGGCAAGCCGCCGACCTGACTTATGTTGAATTAGAGGTATAAAAAAGCCCCTCATCGAGGGGCTTAGTTGTTAACTGTTATAATGAGACTTCAATAGCTGAACATCTACTAAGATCCCATTTAGGTGTTCATACCAAGCTAAATGGCTAGATTTACCTAACTCAACACGTTTCCCCTCTAAGCAGTCTATGAGCAAATTCACTTTGTTTTCTAAGCTTTGAAACGAATCTGCGGTAGCAGTGTGCATAAAATCTCCTTCTTATAAGTATGCTAGTTTTTACAAACAATAAAACAGATTCAAAATCACGCAAATTTATGCCCGCCTGAGCCAGTAAATTGTTTGAGAAAATTAAACCACAGAAATGCACACAGCTTTTCTTTCGAACTACGAGTTGAAAAACCGTGCGGGATAGTGAAATTGTGGTATGGGATGGGGATGTATAAAGGGTGTTTAAACGAGGTTTACATGACCACTGACAAGCATTTAAACATAGTAGGCAAATGCCTACTGAAATCGGTAAACTAGTGTGATCAAGTTTGGCGCGATGTGTGATCATAATTCGCGCCGCGCTACAGCCGCAAAATAAGTCACCCAATGCAGGCTGACGATAACCCCAAGCCCGATGGCGACTAGATAATCTTGTTTGCTTGCCAGCGTTAAACGTTTGCGGCTGAATTTGACTAGCAAACCTAACACTGTGGCAGCGACGATACAGCGCAGAAAGGTGATGTCGAGGGCACTGAGTGGGATTAATTTAGAAAACAAAGCTGTGCCGCCAAATAGCAGCACAGCCAGATGCAATTCAATTAATCCCGAAGGTTTAGCAGAACTCAAGAAAGCTTAATCCGCTTGCTTAATGTCTTTCAGGTTAGCGAAGGCTTGTCCCATACGAGTCACTGCTTCGGCTTCGACACCTTCAGCAAAGGTCGCGATAGCATCTTTAGCAAACAACATCACTACAGTACTGCCTAACTTGAAGCGACCCATTTCTTCACCTTTGTCTAAGGTGATGGCATCTGGGCCTTGGGTTGGATATTCCCAAGTGAAGACTTGCTTACCTGTCGGCGGCGTGACTGTGCCAGCCCATACGGTTTCAATACTGGCAACAATCGTTGCGCCAACCAATACCATGGCCAATGGACCTAATTCGGTTTCAAAAATCGCCACAACGCGTTCGTTTCGGGCAAACAGACCGGGTACGTGTCTCGCCGTTAACGGATTCACCGAAAACAGTTCGCCAGGTACATAGGTCATTTTTGATAACGTGCCTTTAATCGGCATGTGGATACGGTGATAGTCTTTAGGCGCCAGATAGATAGTCGCAAAATCACCGCCTTCGAAGCGTTTAGCATCTTCGGCTTGATCGCCAAGCAAAGTTAACGATGAATAGTGGTGACCCTTAGCTTGGAAGATGCGACCGTTTTTGATTGGGCCTAATTGGCTTACGGCACCATCGACTGGATGCACCATGATATCGGCGTCCATATCTAACGGACGAATACCGGGTTTAAGGGCGCGGGTAAAAAAGGCATTAAAGCTTTTATAGGCTTCAGGCTCACTCTGCGCCGCTTCGCTCATGTCGATTTTATATTGTTTGATAAACCACTTAATGGCGGCAGTGGTTAAGGCGCCCGCTTCGGCTGCTGCGAGTTTACCCACTAAACGAGATAACAAGTGTTTTGGCAGCATGTACTGCAGCGCTATTTTGACTTTATCCAATTTCAATTCCTTTTCTTACTGCTCAATCTTTGCTGAGACTGTTGTTATTTATCAATAAGTCGTTATTCATCAGTGGCCGCACGGAAATGGCGGGCATGACGTTGTTCATCTAAGCTGGCGATAATTTTATGGTAATTATTAAAGCGATCTGCGCTGATCTTACCTTGGCTCAGGGCTTCTTGCAGTGCACAGCCGGGATCGTCACCGTGTTTACAATCGCGGAATTTACATGCGCCAAGATACTCGCGAAACTCGATAAAGCACCAGCCGACACGTTGTGCAGGAAGATGCCATAGGGCGAATTCGCGCACGCCCGGAGAGTCGATTAAATCGCCGCCACTAGGCAAGTGCAACAGCTTAGCAGTGGTAGTAGTGTGTTGACCTAAACCTGAGTTATCGGAAACATCGCCGATAATAAGCTCTGCATCGGGTAGTAATGCATTGATGATCGATGATTTACCCACACCAGATTGGCCGGCAAACACGCTGACTTTATCTTTGAGTATGCCTTTGATGGTATCGATACCATCGCCAAGCTTGCTGCTGACCTTATAAACCGGATAGCCAATGTCTTTGTAGCGCTGTAGCGCTTCGTCGATTGCCTGCGCTTCATCGGGATTGAGCAAGTCAATTTTATTCAAAATGATGATAGGCGGAATATCGGTATCTTCGGCAGCCACTAAATAACGGTCGATGATCTGGGTGGTAAAGCTGGGTAATACCGAGGAGACAATCAAAATTTGGTCGATATTCGAGGCGATGATTTTCACGCCATCGTATAAATCTGGGCGTGTAAGTGATGAGCGACGTGGATGAACGGCTTCAACAATACCTGCGATGCCGCTATTGGCTTGGCTCTCAATGGCTAAGCGTACGATCACTTTATCGCCAGTCACTAAACTGGTGACGGCACGGCGAATATTACAGCGCACAATTTGGCCGCTTTCAGTTTCTATGTCGGCATGTTGGCCAAAACGTGAAATCACAGTACCGGGCTGTTCTTGCCCCAATGAACTATCCTGTAACTCTGGCGTATTTTTATCGCCACTGTCACGATTGAGTCGCTTCTCGTGATTAGCGCGCATACGGCGTAATTGACCTTGGCTTAGGGGTTTCTTTTTACTCACTGATTCGTCTTCGTCAATTAGGTGATTTTTTGTGTTGGAAAAAAGCAGTATGATACACACTCTTGAATAAAAAAGCCTGAATTTAGGCTAACTGACACGATAAGGCTGATTTATGACGGCAGATGTAAATAATCTCATTTGGATCGATTTGGAAATGACAGGGTTAGAGCCCGACGTCGACAGGATCATTGAAATTGCCACTTTAGTGACAGATCAAGAACTCAATATTATCGGTCAAGGTCCGGTTATCGCGATTCATCAGTCAGATGATGTGCTGGCCGCTATGGATGATTGGAATCAAAAGCACCATGGTGAGTCTGGGTTGATTGATCGCGTTCGTGCTAGCCAAGAAACCGAAGCGCAAGCCGTGGCCAAGACGATTGCTTTCTTAGAACAGTATGTTCCTAAGGGCGCCTCTCCAATGTGTGGTAACAGCATTGGTCAAGATAGACGCTTTTTAAATCGTTATATGCGCGAGCTGGAAGATTATTTCCACTACCGCAACGTGGATGTCAGTACGATTAAGGAGCTAGTGAAGCGTTGGAGCCCAGAAACTATGGCGGGCTTTAAGAAGCAAAACACTCACCAAGCACTGCAGGATATCCAAGAGTCGATCGCTGAATTGCAGTATTATCGCAGCAAAGTATTTAAAATTTGACCGATCAGTAGATAAATATGCAAGAAGGGGTTGCAGCCGCATGAATTTTTCATATAATGCGGCCTCAACTTTTTGATGCGAACAGAGATGTACGGTCATTTAGATTGAATGCGACATTAGCTCAGTTGATAAAGGTTAAAGGCGATACCTTTGTTAATGTTGAAGGCAAATGTAGTAGTGATACAAAAGGCGACATTAGCTCAGTTGGTAGAGCGATACCTTGCCAAGGTATAGGTCATCGGTTCGAACCCGATATGTCGCTCCAAATTAAAATTTAGTGATTTGCCAAATCATTAATACAGATTATGCGACATTAGCTCAGTTGGTAGAGCGATACCTTGCCAAGGTATAGGTCATCGGTTCGAACCCGATATGTCGCTCCAAATTAAAACTTAGTAATTTACCAATCATTAATACAGATTATGCGACATTAGCTCAGTTGGTAGAGCGATACCTTGCCAAGGTATAGGTCATCGGTTCGAACCCGATATGTCGCTCCAAATTAAAACTTAGTGATTTACCAAATCATTAATACGGATTATGCGACATTAGCTCAGTTGGTAGAGCGATACCTTGCCAAGGTATAGGTCATCGGTTCGAACCCGATATGTCGCTCCAATTTCCTAAATATTCCACTATCATATTACTCAATTAACATTAGTTTAGTTGTGGTTTTGATATGGCGATACCTTTGTGATTGTTAAATTAGTCAAGGTATAGGTCATCGGTTCGAACCGCTCTTGATCAAAATCATGCCGCTCCAATTCCCTAAATCTTCCATTATCACATTACTCAATTGACATTAGATCAGTTGCGGACTTGATATGGCGATACCTTCTTTTTTGCCAAGGTATAGGTCATCGGTTAGAACCGCTCTTGAACAAAATCATGTCGCTCCAATTTCGTTCTATTTCCTCATTATTGCTTTAACTTTCAATTAGTTCAGTTCCTAATATCGCTATAACTTTCTTAATGCTTAAACAGTTAGCTAGAACATAGGCTCAAATTGTTGTGATTAAAATCATTTCGCTGTACTTCTCACATCATTCCCTAAATTAGTTCGTCTATATTTGTCTTGATTCACTGCTATCTACCTCAAGCACTCTATCTCAGATTCACCATGCACAACCAAAGACTTACGAATACCCTTTGGGCTAAGTGTGTTGAGATCTCTTTTGGCTTTTCTCTTTTATACAAAACAGTGTGATAGGATTTAGATGCGTGATCTATAGCGTGTTTCTTCAAGTTTTCCTAAATTAGATAGCTGCGTGAAAGTTAAATTATGACCTTGTTCAAATATTCGTAACGCTTTTACTCACATAATGGAATTAGACAAAATTAATAGCGCCAAGTAGTTGGCCTGACAATGGAGTGCATTATATGCGTATTCAACAATTACGTGATCTACTCGAGTATGTGGCAAATTGCCGCTTAGATATGGCGCAACTCTATGGCCGACTCAATAATCAAGCTGATTCGGCTCGTGTGAAAATGATGTTGGAGTATTTTGAGTCACACCAAAAAACCATGGCAGAAAAACTGCGTGATTATATGGATGAAGCACCACATCGTATTCTTGATACTTGGTATAAAGACTTCACTTTTGAAGACTTTACTAAGCGTTGCCAAGATACTATGTTGCCCGCAAACATGAATGAAGATGATGTGCTCAACTTACATTTAGACCTAGAGAATCGTCTGATTGGTTTGTTAGAAAAAACAGTTAACTCAACCACGGCAGAAGATGCGCGCAATGCGTTAGCTAATTTGATCCGAGTAGAGAAAACTCAGCAGCAACGTTTAGTCCACAGTACGATTCGGATGGACGATATCTAAATCGTCATTTCTTCTCGATTCTCAAAGCCAGCCCAGTGCTGGCTTTGGTTTTTATGTCGACTTTGTATCGGCAACTTTTACTCTACTTTGCTCCATTTGGGCGGGTTTCTGCGCCTGAACTGATTTACGTCATAATTTCTCGCTGCTTTTTTTGCTACTTTCTTGATCTATTGGCTGATTTTTATTGGCCTTGCTCAATTCTGCCAAGACTTCTATGGTGAGATTACTCATTGTGAAATGGAGTCATTGGTGTCTAAGGAGATCCTTCATGGCACAAGATCTATCGCAATTTCCCAAAGCTCTATACACCCAAACACAAGTTCGCGAAGCTGAACTGAGTGCAGTGTCTCAGGGAGTATCTAGTCTCTATGAATTGGTCGAGCGTGCTGGCGCGGCGGCTTTTGAGTGTTTAGCGAAACATAGCTCCAAAGTCTTACCTGTGTTAATTCTTGCTGGCAGCGGTAACAATGGTGCCGATGCTTTAGTGTGCGCCCGTCTAGCCCGTGCCAGTGGTATGGACGTTTCTGTGATGATGACGTCAGCGGCAGGCACGCCTGAGTGTCAGCAAGCATTGACCCATTATCTTGCTGAAGGTGGAAAATTACTGCCGTTAGAGGTTGAACCTATTCTCGCAGCGAAAATCATAGTCGATGGTCTGTTAGGTACGGGGGTGCGTGATGCTGTACGCGACGATATGGCTAAATATATCCGTGCCATCAATGACAATTCGGCTTGGGTATTGAGCCTTGATTTACCCTCTGGAGTCATTGCTGATACAGGCGCCGTAGCAGGTGTTGCTGTGATGGCGGATATCACCTTATGTTTTGGTGGTGTAAAGCAAGGTGTGTTAACGGGTAAGGCGCGGCATTACAGTGGCGAGCTTGAATTTGCAGATTTAGGATTAACGCCTTTCTTTGCTGAAGCGAGCGCACAAAGAGTAGGAAGAGAGACTCTTAAGGACTATTTTGCCGCCGGAGCACGGGATAGCCATAAAGGCCAATCGGGCAAAGTCACTGTCATCGGCGGTGATATAGGTATGGCTGGGGCTGTGAGACTGGCAAGTGAGGCTTGCCTACGTGCAGGCGCGGGATTAGTCACTGTGATCAGTCGACCTGAGCATCAACTGACGGTGAATGTCTCCCGTCCTGAACTGATGTTTTGGGGTTGTGATTTAGTCGATATGGAAGTGTATCTGCGCCTTGGTTGGGCGCAGGTTATCGTGCTTGGCCCTGGTTTAGGTAAGCATGACTGGGGGTATAATTTGTTTAAAGCCGTGGGCTTGAGCGATAAGCCTTGTGTTTTAGATGCCGATGCATTGAATCTGCTCAGTAACGAACCAAGGCGCCAAACGAATTGGGTATTAACACCACATCCGGGTGAGGCGGCGCGTTTACTTGGTTGTACCGTGGTCGATATTGAACAGGACAGATTTGCCGCTGTTCACGCGATACAGCAAAAGTACGGCGGTGTTGTATTGCTAAAGGGCGCAGGAACGGTCATTTTTGATGGTCAGCAAATGGTAGTTGCACCAGTCGGCAACCCTGGGCTTGCCAGTGGTGGGTGTGGCGATGTGTTATCTGGTATTATAGGCGCGCTCATGGCTCAGGGAATGGATAATATGCAGGCAACTGTGCTTGGCGTAGTCGTACATGGTTGCGCCGCTGATCTTGCGGCAATACAGGGAGAACGGGGTATGTTAGCGAGCGATTTAATGCCTTTTATTCGCCAATTAGTGAATAGTGATTTACTCTAGGCGGAATGTGAGACTCAAGCGGGGCTGGACTTTGTTATGTGCCCTGTGCCTTTTTAGGATTGAGTCGCTTCTCCATCAATAACAGCAGTGATATAAGCGGATATGACAGAGTTAACTTTTTTCTTAGACAACGAAGACGACACTATTGCGGTTGGGCAAAAATTAGCCCGCCATGTCCAAGCGCCTTTGACTCTGTATCTTACGGGTGATTTAGGAGCCGGTAAAACGACGCTGAGTCGTGGCTTAATTCAGGGATTGGGCCATAAAGGTGCCGTTAAAAGCCCGACTTACACTTTAGTTGAACCTTATGAGTTAGAAGGTGTCGAAGTTTATCATTTTGATTTGTATCGTTTAAACGATCCGGAAGAACTCGAGTTTATGGGGATCCGTGATTACTTTACGGATAAGAGTCTGTGCATTGTTGAATGGCCAGATAAGGGAGAGGGTTTACTGCCCGCTGCCGATGTCCATATGCATTTAAGTTATCAAAATAGTGGGCGAGAAATACGCATAGAGGCCTTGTCTGAGCCAGGTGAAAAGTTATTAAAAGCGATAAAATAAAAACTAAAATGATAAAAAATAACCCGTATTTTCAAATTATTATTCTTTCTTTATGTTCTTTTTTCTCTGTGGTGGCCCATGCTGCTAATCAGTTAGAAAGCGTACGTATTTGGGCCGCGCCTGAGTCAACTCGAATCGTGTTTGACTTGAGTGGAGTGCCTGATTACACCTATTTCTCTTTAGATGGCCCTAATCGTTTAGTGGTGGATTTAAAAAAGACCACTGCTAAAGTTGTGCTTAAAAATCTTGAAAACAACAGTAAGTTAGTTAAGGGCGTTCGGATCAGTAAGTCACCGACTAAAGGTGATTTGCGCTTAGTGATCGATCTCGTAAAACCACTGAATGCAAGCTTGTTTTCTTTGCCTGTTACTGCGCCCTATGGCAATCGTCTAGTGGTTGATTTAGAAGATAAAACGTTAACTACGGCAACGGCTATCGTGTCATCTACACCCGTCAAAACTGTCACCCAAGCGGCGCAATCATCCCGCGATATTGTCATTGCTATTGATGCGGGTCATGGTGGCGACGATCCTGGCTCCATTGGTCCTTCTGGTGTTTATGAAAAAAAGGTCGCCCTAGAAATCGCCAGACGTGTTTCCAGCAAAATCAATGACACGCCAGGCATGCGTGCTGTGATGATCCGTACTGGTGATTATTTTGTGAATTTAAATAAACGCTCTGAACTGGCGCGCAACAGTAAGGCAGATCTGCTGATTTCTATCCATGCGGATGCCTTTACCTCGCCCAATCCACGTGGCGCCTCCGTATGGGTGCTATCAATGCGTCGTGCTAATAGTGAAATTGGTCGTTGGTTAGAGCAAAAAGAGAAGCATTCTGAGTTGCTGGGCGGCGCGGGTGAGATTATCCAAAACACGGATAATGAACAGTATTTGGCTATGACGCTGCTCGATATGTCAATGAACAGTTCGATGGCAATTGGCCATTCTGTAGCGGGGGATATTTTAAAAGATTTAGGTGGCGTGACTCAATTGCATAAAAGTCGCCCTGAGTCCGCGAGTTTAGCCGTGCTGAAGTCACCGGATATTCCTTCAATCTTGGTTGAAACGGGCTTTATTTCAAACCCTAAAGAAGAGCGTTTACTGTCGAGTAGTCGCCATCAAGAGAGCATTGCCAATGCTATTTATAAGGGTGTGAGCCGTTACTATCACAACAATCCGCCAGCGGATACTTTGCTTGCCCAAAGAAGAGGGGGAAGCTCTAGCAGTGCTAAGCCGACCAAAACCACAGCAAAAGCATCAGCAGAAAGAACGTCAACTGAAAGAACGCCTACAGCCTATGTTGGTGATGCGGTATCGACAAAGGTTAAACATAAGGTCCGTCGCGGAGAATCTTTATCTGCAATTGCGCAACGTTACAGTGTGCCTATGTCCAGCATTAAACAAGCGAATGGAATGAAGTCCGATGTGGTGCAGTTAGGGCAAACGCTAGTCATACCCCAGAGTTAAATAGGAAAGCATGATGGGCATTCAGATCCTACCTCCGCAATTAGCCAACCAAATTGCGGCGGGGGAAGTGGTTGAGAGACCCGCTTCCGTAGTCAAAGAATTGGTCGAGAATTGCCTCGACGCAGGAGCGAGCCGAGTCGATATTGAAATCGACAAAGGCGGCAGCAAGCTGATTAAAATTCGCGATAACGGCTCTGGCATACCTAAAGATGAACTCGCGCTAGCCTTATCGCGCCATGCGACCTCAAAGCTGCACACTTTAGACGATCTTGAAGCTATCCTTAGTTTTGGTTTCCGTGGTGAAGCGCTAGCCAGTATCAGCTCAGTTTCACGTTTAACTTTAACTTCACGCACGGCTGAGCAAACCGAAGCGTGGCAAGCCCATGCAGAAGGTGCCGACATGGCAGTTAAAGTGATGCCCGCCGCGCATCCAGTAGGTTCGACGATTGAAGTGGTGGATTTATTCTTTAATACACCGGCTCGCAGACGCTTTTTAAAGAGTGACAAAACCGAATTTACTCATATCGATGAATGGTTAAAGCGCATTGCATTAGTGCGCGGCGATATCCATTTCACGCTGACGCATAACGGTAAGATAGTACGTAATTATCGTCCCGCCATGAATGAAGCCCAGTATTTACAGCGTTTGACGCAAGTGTGTGGCCGTCCATTTGCCGAGCAAGCGCTTAAGATTGAATGCCAACACGATGATTTGCGCCTCAGTGGCTATTTGCAGTCACCTTGGTCACCGGTTATCAGCGATACCCATTACTTTTATGTCAATGGACGCCTAATCCGTGATCGCTTGGTTAATCATGCAGTGCGCCAAGCCTTTGCCCAAAAAGCAGAACTTGAGCAACCCGGCTACGTGCTGATGTTGGATATCGATCCCCATCAAGTGGATGTTAACGTGCATCCCGCTAAGCATGAGGTGCGATTCCATCAGAGTCGCTATGTGCATGATTATATTCTGCAAGCATTGCAATCGGCGCTGGAAGAAGCAGGAGAGCTTAACTTCGTTCACTCTAGTTCTTTGGATGAGGTTGAAGATGTGTTTGTGGATGCCCCAACAAGCGCAGCTGAAATATCTGTTCCTTTTGCACTTGGCGCTAATTCAGCTCTAGTTAATGCGCAAACTGATACACTTGAGTCTGCTCAAGATTCAGTAGCCCCTGCAGTTCAAGTAAAGTCTGTAGGCGCAGGACGAGAAGGCGCCAGTTTTGGCACTCAAACCAATGCTTTTGGCAGCATGACAATGCCAAGAGACAGCAGCCGTGGCAGTTATTCTGCAGGTGAATCTCGACAACGTACTGAATTACCGTCAAAGGCGGCAATAGCAAGTTATGGTGCTTTACTGCAAACCCCTTCTTACAGTGTAAAAGATCAAGCTTATCAGCCTGTATTACCTATGCCATCGATATTAGATGGGCAATATTGGGTGATGACGTCGGAAGATAAACTCAGTCTATTATCAATAAAATCAGTAGCATTGGCGACGCGATGCCAAGAGATTGAAGCTAAACTAGCGACTGGGTTAATTGGTCAGCCTTTATTGATGCCAGTGTCTGTCGCGGCTGATGCGGATTGGCAGGCTGTGCTCACTGAACATGACACGCTGATCCGCCAATTAGGTTTAGAACTAACAATTCGTTACCAGCAGTTGATTATTAAAAAAGTGCCCCCATATATCAGAGAGAGCCAGTTAGCCAAAGTGATCCCTGAGTGGCTACAATCGCTACGTTTTGAAACACCTGCGCCGAGCGCATTGGCGTTTTGGTTGGCAAAACACAGTTTAACGGGATTCGTTTCGGCACCAGAAGTCTGGGCAGCATTTTCGCAGTTAGCGGAAGAGAAAAAACAGCTTATTGCCAACAAAGCGATATTCTTACCTTGGCAATCGTGGCTAGAAGAGCAAGCAAGTGAATAAAGAATTACTGCCTAAAGTGTTATTTTTGATGGGGCCAACGGCCTCAGGTAAGACAGCTTTAGCATTAGAATTGGCCGAAAAGCATAACTGTGAAATTATTTCGGTCGATTCGGCATTGATTTATCGTGGTATGGACATTGGCAGTGCCAAGCCTTCAGCAGACGAACTGGCTCGCGGGCCGCACAGATTAATTGATATTCGTGATCCCAGTGAAAGCTATTCGGCAGCCGACTTTAGAGCCGATGCAATAGCCCAGATAGAAGAGATTGTCAGCATGGGGAAAACGCCAGTATTAGTTGGCGGAACCATGATGTATTTCAAAGCGTTACTCGAAGGTTTGTCACCTTTGCCGAGTGCGGATGAGGCCATTAGAGCCGAGATCCAAGCGGAGGCGGATGAAAAGGGATGGGAAGCACTGCATGACCAATTAAGGGAGATAGATCCCGTGTCGGCAGAAAGAATTCATCCTAATGATCCACAAAGACTTTCAAGAGCGCTGGAAGTCTATAGAATAAGCGGCAAGAGCATGACTGAGTTGACTCAGACCAAGTCAGCCCCCTTGCCCTATGACGTAGTGCAGTTTGCTATTGCACCGCGCGAGCGCAAAGTGTTACATGACTTAATAGCGCAACGTTTTGCGCTTATGCTCAAACATGGCTTTATTGAGGAAGTCACAGAGCTAAAAGCCCGTGGAGACTTGCATTTAGACTTGCCTTCAATGCGTTGTGTCGGTTACCGACAGTGCTGGCAATACCTAGATGGTGAGTTTGACTATGATACTATGGTCGAAAAAGCGGTTGCTGCTACTAGGCAATTGGCTAAGCGTCAATTAACATGGTTGCGGAGTTGGCCAGAGTTGAATTGGCTTGAAAGTGGTGCTGAGGGGAATTTAGTTATACTTATGCGTCAATGCCGCTAGCTTATTAGCCCTTGCTGTATAATACTAAAACTAAACAAAAAACTATCACTGATATCGATTTATTTTATATAAATTAAAAAGGAAATAATAAAATGGCTAAGGGGCAATCTTTACAAGACCCATTTTTGAACGCATTGCGTCGCGAGCGCGTTCCTGTATCAATTTACTTGGTTAACGGCATTAAACTCCAAGGACAGGTAGAGTCGTTTGATCAATTTGTCATTCTGTTGAAAAATACAGTGAGCCAAATGGTTTATAAACACGCTATTTCTACTGTCGTGCCAGCACGCCCATTCAACGTTACTGGTCACCAAAATGCCCAAGGCGGATATGGTGCTCAAGATGATGCGCCTAGTGGCGAATAAGTATTATCTGAGGAGTTTGCTTCTTGTTTGATCGTTATGAGGCGGGAGAAACTGCGGTTCTTGTCCATATCGACTTTTCCGATGAGGAACGCCGAGAAGATTTAGTCGAGCTGCAGCTATTAGTAGAATCAGCTGGGGCAAGATCAGTCGGGGTGATTACTGGAAGTCGACGTTCACCGGATCGCAAATTTTTTGTGGGTTCTGGTAAAGCCGAAGAGTTAGCTGCATTAGTGGCGGCGACTGAAGCCAATGTGGTGATTTTTAATCATGCATTGAGTCCAGCCCAAGAGCGTAATCTTGAGCAAGTGTGTCAGTGTCGAGTGCTCGACCGTACGACACTTATTCTCGATATTTTTGCCCAAAGAGCGCGAACTCACGAAGGTAAGTTACAGGTGGAGCTAGCGCAATTGCGCCATATGTCGACTCGCCTGATCCGTGGTTGGACGCATCTTGAAAGGCAAAAGGGCGGTATTGGTTTACGTGGTCCAGGGGAAACCCAGCTCGAAACCGATAGACGTTTGCTCAGAGGACGGATTAAAAATATCAACAAACGCTTAGAGCGAGTTGATAAGCAACGTGAACAGAGTCGACGTGCACGTAAGCGTAGTGATTTGTCGACAGTTTCATTAGTCGGCTACACAAACGCGGGTAAATCAACGCTGTTTAATGCCCTAACATCATCTGATGTTTATGCTGCAGATCAGCTATTTGCCACACTCGATCCTACGCTAAGAAAGTTAGATTTACCTGATGGTGCCGTGATATTAGCGGATACTGTCGGGTTTATTCGTCATTTGCCCCATGATCTCGTTGCTGCATTTAAGGCAACCTTACAAGAGACAAGGCAAGCTGAGTTATTACTACACATAGTTGATTGTGCAGATGAAAACATGGCGGATAATTTTGATCAGGTTCAATCTGTACTGAAAGACATCCAAGCCGATGAAGTCATGCAACTCGTGGTCTGTAACAAAATCGATTTACTCGAAGATGTGACGCCAAGAATTGAATATAACGACATAGGCAAACCCGTTCGAGTTTGGGTGTCAGCACAGAAGCGTTTAGGATTTGATTTGCTCTTGAAAGCCATCACTGAGCTTATTGGTGAGGTGATTAAAGAGCTAACACTTAGAATTCCGGCAACTGCTGGACATTATCTTGGCCAGTTTTATCGACTGGATGCGATACAGCAGAAAGAGTACGACGATCTGGGGAACTGTATTTTGTCTGTTCGTTTATCGGACGCCGATTGGCGCCGATTAACAAAACAGAGTCAGGGTGAGTTAGAAACCTTCATCTTCGAAGATTCGATAGATGAAGCTGTTTGTTAATAATCTAATTTATTTCATCCACTTATGGAGTGCTAAATGGCTTGGAACGAGCCCGGTAACAAGGGTAATGATCCTTGGGGAAATAAAGGTGGTAACGACAAAGGACCACCGGACCTTGACGAGGTTTTTCGTAATCTTTCAAAGCGCTTTGGCGGCAAAGGAAATGGCTCTGGCCAGTCTTTTAGTTCGTTTAGCCTAATCATCATTCTTGCTGTTGCTGTAGTTGTTTGGGGACTTTCGGGTTTTTATACAATTAAAGAAGCTGAGCGTGGTGTGGCACTGCGATTTGGTAAACACGCTGGCGAAATTGGCCCTGGACTTCATTGGAAAGCCACATTTATCGACCAAATTTATCCCGTCGACATTCAATCGGTTCGCTCTATTCCTGCGTCTGGTAGCATGCTGACATCCGATGAAAACGTCGTGAAAGTTGAGCTTGATGTTCAGTATCGTATTTTAGATGCTTACTCATATCTATTTAGTGCCGTCGATGCGAACGCCAGTTTGCGTGAAGCGACTGACAGTGCACTGCGTTATGTCATTGGACATAACAAGATGGATGATATTCTGACTACGGGCCGTGATGCTATTCGTCGCGATACGTGGAAAGAGTTAGAGCGCATTCTTGAACCGTACAAATTGGGTCTTGCTGTTGTTGACGTTAACTTCTTACCGGCACGTCCGCCAGAAGAAGTGAAAGACGCCTTCGATGATGCGATTTCTGCCCAAGAAGATGAACAACGTTTTATTCGTGAAGCTGAAGCTTATGCCCGTGAAATTGAACCAAAAGCTCGTGGTGAAGTTGAACGTATGGCGCAACAAGCGAATGCTTACAAAGAGCGTGAAGTCTTAGAAGCTCGCGGTAAAGTGGCTCGTTTTGAGTTGTTATTACCAGAGTATCAAGCTGCGCCTGAAGTGACTCGTAAGCGTTTGTATCTTGATACAATGCAGCAAGTGATGACAGATACGAATAAAGTGCTGATTGATGCTAAGAACAACGGCAACTTAATGTACCTACCGCTAGATAAGTTAATTCAGCAGAAGCCTGCGACAAATGAGCTGGAAGCTAAGCCACAGCAAAATGTTAATTCTTCATCTGTATCAACGACTCGCGCGAATGAGCCTTTGAGTGGACGTCCATCCCGCGATGATCGTACTCGCCAAGGGAGGGAGTAATCCATGGGTAGATTAAGCGTTATTCTTATCGCCGTGCTCTTAGGTATTGGTTTGTCATCTTTAATGGTGGTGAATGAAGGCGAGCGCGCTATTGTGGCGCGTTTCGGTGAAATTTTAAAAGACGACGTTGACGGTAAGCAAGTCACCCGCGTCTACGGCCCAGGCCTGCACATGAAAGTGCCTGTGATCGATAAAGTAAAATTACTCGATGCCCGTATTCAGACACTCGATGGTGCAGCTGATCGTTTTGTGACTTCAGAGAAGAAAGACCTTATGGTCGATTCCTATGTGAAGTGGCGCATTATGGATTTCGAAAAATATTACCTGTCTACAAACGGTGGTATTAAGTCGAATGCAGAATCGCTATTACAACGTAAGATCAACAACGATTTACGCACAGAGTTTGGTCGTCGCACTATCAGAGAGATTGTTTCTGGTAAGCGTGATGAACTGCAAAATGATGCGTTATCCAATGCCTCAGAAAGTGCAAAAGACTTAGGTATTGAAGTTGTTGATGTGCGTGTAAAGCAAATCAATCTACCGGCTAACGTCAGTAACAGTATTTACCAGCGTATGCGTGCAGAGCGTCAAGCTGTGGCAAAAGAGCATAGAGCGCAAGGTAAAGAACAGTCTGAAATTATTCGTGCAACAATAGATGCTAATGTGACGGTGAAGATTGCCGAAGCTGAACGTAAAGCCTTAACCATTCGAGGTGAAGGGGATGCGTTAGCAGCGAAGATATATTCTGATGCTTACAACAAAGATGCTGAGTTCTTCGGTTTTGTTCGTAGCTTAGAGGCTTATCGAGCCAGCTTCTCAGGCAAGTCCGATATTATGGTGTTAGAGCCTGATAGCGAGTTCTTCAAGTATATGAAGAGCACTGCACCTAAGAAGTAATACATTAAAAGTATTCATTTAATAGGTCCTGTTACTCAGGGCCTATTTTTTTATCTGGCGATTGTTAACTTAGTTTGAAAAGTCTGGGCTAATTTATATTAGCGATGCATGCTTTATGCCGATATCACAGACAAGAAGCTTAAAATATGATCCAAATGAATTAAAATGGGTTAATAGTTGGGTCTTTTTTAGGCTTTTTTTAAAAAACACGCAATCTCCCTAACTTACTTGCGTGTTTTCACTATGATCTGCTTCTAATTTTTAGCTATAATGAGCCCCGCTTCAAACTTCGATTTTTGACCCTAGTGATGACTAAGGGCTGAAAGTCTTTGAAATATAAAAATTCCAACACCCTCTGGGAGATAAGTGGATGAGCAATGCGCCAGTCGATACCGGACGTCGCAGATTCCTGACAGCCGCAACCGCCGTAGTAGGTGGTGCTGGTGCCGTCGCTGTAGCGGTTCCTTTCATCAAGTCATGGAATCCGAGTGCCAAAGCGAAAGCTGCAGGTGCACCGGTCGAAGTAAATATCAGTAAAGTAGAGCCAGGTCAGCTGATCCGTGTTGAGTGGCGTGGAAAACCTGTATGGGTTGTCCGTCGCACAGATGCTGTGATCAATGAACTGCCAACACATGATGATAAGTTAAGAGATCCTGCTTCTGCTGAGATGCAGCAGCCTGATTATGCAACAAATCCTTTGCGCTCAATTAAGCCAGAGTATTTTATTGCTGTCGGTATTTGTACCCACCTCGGATGTTCACCTACTTATTTGCCAGATTCATTTGGTGAGCAAGTTGAAGGTGTCACTTCTGGTTTCTTCTGTCCATGTCATGGCTCTAAGTTCGATATGGCTGGTCGCGTTTTCCAAGGCGTACCAGCTCCATTGAACCTAGTTATCCCTCCACATCAATACGTTGATGATGGCACCGTGATTATCGGTGTAGATAAAGGAGTGGCGTAATGGTTAAGAATTTAATTAATTGGATTGATGCGCGTATCCCAATGACGGCGACTTATAACCGTCACGTGGGCCAATACGCTACGCCAACTAACTTTAACTTTTGGTATTTTTTCGGTTCGCTAGCGATGTTGGTATTGGTTAACCAATTACTGACAGGTATCTGGTTGACGATGAACTATGTACCAACAGCAGAAGGCGCATTTGCCTCTGTTGAATACATAATGCGTGATGTTGAATACGGTTGGTTGCTGCGTTATATGCACTCAACGGGTGCATCAGCCTTCTTCGTTGTCATCTATCTGCACATGTTCCGTGGTTTAATTTACGGTTCATATCAGAAGCCTAGAGAACTACTGTGGCTGTTCGGTATGTTAATTTTCCTCGTGTTGATGGCCGAGGCCTTTATGGGTTATTTGCTGCCATGGGGTCAAATGTCATATTGGGGCGCGCAGGTAATTATCTCTCTGTTCGGTGCGATTCCAGTTATTGGTGACGACTTAACCCTGTGGATCCGTGGTGACTACGTGATCTCTGGCGCAACGCTGAACCGTTTCTTTGCGCTGCACGTGATTGCTCTGCCGCTAGTATTAGTCGTACTCGTGTTTTTACACTTAATTGCGCTGCATGAAGTGGGTTCTAACAACCCTGACGGTATCGAAATCAAGAAGAACAAAGACGAAAATGGCTGGCCAGTTGACGGTATTCCATTCCACCCATATTACACTGTAAAAGACATCATGGGCGTCGCGGGCTTCCTGATAGTGTTCTGCTATGTGTTGTTCTTTATTCCTGAAGGCGGTGGTTACTTCCTTGAAAAGCCAAACTTTGAAGCGGCTAACTCGATGAAGACTCCTGAACACATTGCACCCGTTTGGTACTTCACTCCTTTTTACGCCATTTTACGTGCTGTGCCTGATAAATTGGGTGGCGTGATAATGATGGGTCTATCGATTGCAGTACTGTTCGTATTGCCTTGGTTAGATCGCTGTAAAGTGAAATCAGTTCGCTACCGTAGTACGCTACATAAGCTGAATATTGCTCAATTTGCTATATCTTTCATAGTATTGGGTTATTTAGGGGTAGTGCCTGCCACGCCGACGCTGACGATAGTTGCACAGGTGTTTACTTTCACTTACTTTGGTTTCTTTGTGGCGCTGTGGGTATACAGCAAGAATGAAAAAACTAAACCTGTTCCAGCGAGGTTGACACACTAATGAAAAAATTATTGATTGCATTAGTTACCTTGTTGCCGACGTTGGCTATGGCCGCGAGCGGACATAAAATTCATTTAGAAGATGCCAATGTTGATCTGCATGATAAAGCTTCTTTAGAGCGTGGTGTGGACCTGTTCCAACATTACTGTTCTGGTTGCCACAGCACTCAGTATCAACGTTATGAACGTGTAGCGACCGATATCGGTATCTCTGCGGATGATATGCGTAATAAGTATATGTTCACCGATGCTAAAATTGGTGAGTTGATGCAAAACGCTATTCCACCTAAAGATGCTGCTAAATGGTTTGGTGCTACACCGCCAGACTTAACTTTAGTTGCTCGCGTGCGTGGTGAAGATTGGGTTTATTCCTATCTGAAAGGCTTCTATAAAGATCCAAGTCGCCCATTTGGTGTGAATAACACAGTATTCCCATCTGTTGGTATGCCACATGTACTTGAAGAGTTACAAGGCACACCAGTTAAACAAGAAGATGGCACTATTGTGGTGACTGGCGGTAAATTGAATGCGGAAGAATACGACCAAGCAGTACGTGATATCACTGGCTTCTTAGTTTATTCGGCTGAACCTGTTAAGCTAGAGCGTCAAGCTATGGGCTGGTGGGTACTCGGATTCCTATTTATATTCTTTATTGTGGCCTACCTCTTGAAGAAAGAGTATTGGAAAGATGTACACTAGGCACCAATAACGGGTAAAATGTAATATCCGCATAGTGTAAACGGGGGGCTTTGCCCCTCGTTTACTTTTGTTTTATTTCGATTCTGGAGGGTATCAATGGCTGTTGCTGCCAACAAACGCTCTATCATGACACTGTTTTCAGGTGCTGATGATCTGTATAGCCATCAAGTACGTATCGTGTTAGCTGAGAAAGGGGTTACTGTTGATGTTTTACAGGTCGACCCTAACGAAATGCCTGAGGATTTGCTCGAAGTAAATCCATATAACTCAGTGCCAACTTTGGTAGACCGTGAACTCGTTTTATACGAATCACGCATTATCATGGAATATTTGGATGAGCGTTTTCCTCATCCGCCTTTGATGCCAGTTTATCCAGTGTCTCGCGGCCAAAGCCGTTTGATGATGCATCGCATCGATACTGACTGGTATTCGCTTGTTGACCGTATCCGTAAAGGTGATCGTGTTGAAGCGGCTCGTAAAGAGTTGACTGAAAGCCTGATCGCAATTGCGCCTATCTTCGGTGAAGTGCCTTACTTCATGAGCGAAGAATTTGGTCTAGCGGATTGCTATCTTGGCCCATTGTTGTGGCGCTTACCTGTATTAGGTATTGAGCTAGATAGCCGTGTAGCTAAAGATATCAAAGCGTATATGACACGTATTTTTGAGCGTGAATCGTTTAAAGCTTCTTTAACTGAAGCCGAACGCGAAATGCGCATGGGTATGTAATGAAACCTTTGACTCCAAATCGTCCTTATTTACTAAGGGCTTACTATGATTGGTTGATGGACAACCAATTGACTCCTCACGTTGTGGTGGATGCCTTTGTTGAAGGCACTCAAGTACCGCAACAATACGTGAAGGATGGCCAGATAGTGTTGAATATCGCTGCTGGCGCAGTGGGCAATTTGCAAATTAGCAATGAGTGTGTGGAGTTCAATGCGCGTTTTGGTGGTGTTCCTCAGCAGGTTATGTTGCCAATGGCGTCGATTGTCGCTATTTATGCCCGTGAAAACGGTGCTGGCACTGTCTTCGATATCGAAGATGCTTACCTGGTGGACGATGAAGTCGATTCATCTTTATCTGCCGTTGAAACAACAGATAAAGTGTTTGAACCGACAGATGAGCCCCCTAAACGCCGCAGTCATTTAACTGTGGTTAAATAATTGTGGTGAAATGCCCAAGTCATTTAAAAGCTAAGCCAGTCTAATGACTGGCTTTTTTGTCGCTGTATTTTATCGCCGTAATTGGTTAAACCTTAAGTACAAGGTGTGATAGCATTTGCGCCCGCATTCATCCGTTAGATATGCGTTACCTTTACCCATTTAGACCAATGGATCTTGTATGTTGCTAATGATCGATAATTACGACTCTTTTACCTTTAACTTAGTGCAGTATTTTCAGCAGCTAGGGCAAGAGATAGTGGTTAAGCGTAATGACGAAATTAGCCTAGCCGACATCGAGGCGCTTGCGCCTAGTCATCTGGTGATTTCGCCCGGACCTTGCACACCTAATGAGGCGGGAATTTCCCTTGCGGCGATTGAACATTTTGCTGCGCGCATGCCAATCTTAGGTGTCTGTTTAGGGCATCAGGCGATGGCGCAGGTTTTTGGTGCCAATGTGGTGCGTGCTGAACGGGTGATGCACGGCAAGGTCAGTGCAATTACGCACACTGGACAGCGGTTATTTAAGGGATTAAATCAGCCTTTAACCGTGACACGTTATCACTCGTTACTGGTTGATGCTGTGCCTGAAGGTTTTGTACTCGATGCTTGGTTTGACGATGTAATTCACGGCCGAGAAATCATGGCCATGAGCCATCAAGACTTACCACTTTATGGGGTGCAATTTCATCCCGAATCAATTCTCACCGAGCAAGGTCTCGAACTGTTAGCCAATTTTTTAGCGCAACCGGCTGTGCCCGTATAATTTCCTCGCCTTAAAAACTCTCCACACTATCAATTTCTGTTACAAGATTTATCCTTCTTTTAAGCAAGTTTAGCGATTAACTATGCTATAACTGCCGCAAAACTACGCGAATAGGCGAAACCAGCAGATAAGTAGACTGGGTCATTTAGCCATTGCGATAACAATAAAAGGAAGGATAAATGAGAAGCGTAATGCGAACTTTGGGTTTTAGTGCGTTAGCGGTTGCCGTATTGGCAGGGTGCGCAGCGACATCGACTGAAACTGCAACTCCCGTAATAGCTCCGCCAGCATTCCAAGTTCCCTTAGCCCAACCGCCACAAGTTTCACAGGCGCTTACGCTTAATCAAATTATGGCAAACCCCGATTGGATGGGGGTTTTCGCTAAAGAGGCTTACTGGAGCGACGATAGCCAAAGCGTGCTGTTTGCCCGCCAAGCGAGTGCTTCACCTCTGCGTAGCTATTATCAGCAAGGCATCAATGATAGTCGCGCCGTCGAGCTAGCTCTCGATAAGTTACATGCGGCAGATCAGCAGTTTGGCGTGTTTGATCGCACTAAGTCCCACAAGGCATATCTGTATCAGGGCAACATTTTTGTTAAGCAATTAAGCACGTGTAAGATCAGCCAATTGACTCGCCAGCGTAGCGCCATTGATGGTGTGCGTTATCTCAATAATGGCGATATTGCCTATTGGCAGGGCGACAATGTTTTCCAAATTCATCAAGATTCAGGCTTAGTCGAGCAACTTGCTGAAATTAAAATGGCGAAAGCACCAGAAGCGGTAAAAGAGCCGACGTCTTATATTGCGAAACAACAGCACAGATTGATTCAGTATGTAGCGCTGCAGCAAGAAAATGCTAAAGCTAAAGCGCAGTACCAAGATGAATTACAAAAAAACGATCCAACGCTCGCCGCCAGCACTTGGTATTTAGGCGATAGCGAAGTGGTGTCAGAGCTGAGTTTATCACCCGATGGCCGCTATATTTTAGTCGCTCTTACAGATAAAAATTACACAGGTAGCAGCGAACACGACATCATGCCTAATTACTTAGGTAGTGAAGGTTATATCGACCCAGTGCCAGTGCGCGCGCGCGTGGCTGAAGATACGCCACCAGGGCAACGTTTTGTTGTGCTTGATTTAAACCAACATAAAAAAGTCGA
Organism: Shewanella sp. SM101; assembly: GCF_025654465.1. Classification (NCBI taxonomy): domain Bacteria; kingdom Pseudomonadati; phylum Pseudomonadota; class Gammaproteobacteria; order Alteromonadales; family Shewanellaceae; genus Shewanella; species Shewanella sp. SM101. Next base: position 96,924 of record NZ_JAKKRH010000003.1, on the reverse strand, counting down.
TATCACAATCGAGGGCCTTACTGGTTTTGATGAGGATGTGCTAGCCAAAGTGAAAGCTGAAAATGCTAAAGCAAAAGGCGAAACTTATCAAAGCACTAAATCGCCACGTAAAATTCAGTTGATGCAGGATTGGGGCTGGACTCAGAGTGCGATTCAATGGCATGAGTCGGAAAATAAATTAGCCCTGATGCTAGAAGCAACTGATAACAAAGATCGCTGGATCGCTAGTGTCGATCTTGCTAAGGGTAAATTTATTACCGAACATCGTTTACATGATGATGCATGGGTGAATTACGACTACAACCAATTCGGTTGGTTACCGGATACGGATACCTTGTATTACTTGTCAGAAGAGTCCGGTTATTCGCAGCTTTATATTAAAGCTCAAGGCGAAAAGCCGCGTGCGTTAACCCAAGGCAAGTTTGTGGTGAGTGATATTACGCTGTCACCGGATGCCAATTACATCTATTACAAAGCGAATCAGAGTCACCCCGGCATTTATAATGTTCACCGCGTGAATCTTGCCACAGGTAAAAATGAGCAATTAACTCAGTGGGATGGCAACTTAGATTACAGCTTAAGCCCCGATGGCACTCAGCTATTACTCAATGCTTCACGCCGTACTCAGCCAAATGAGCTTTATGTTCAACCCATTGGCGGCGAGTTAAAGCAGCTGACGTCTTATACCAGTGATGCCTTCAAAAATTACCCATGGCAAGCGCCAGAAGTGGTAGCTGTACCTTCAAATCATGGTGCTGGCAATGTGTACGCTCGAGTTTATCTGCCGCAAGGCTATGATAAGTCCCGCGCTGAGAAATATCCTGCGGTGATTTTCAATCACGGCGCAGGTTATCTGCAGAATGCCGATTATGGTTTTAGCGGTTATTTTCGCGAGTTTATGTTCCACAACCTGCTGACTCAACAAGGTTATGTTGTGATGGACATGGATTACCGTGGCTCTAAAGGTTACGGCCGAGATTGGCGCACTGCTATTTATCGTAATATGGGTCATCCAGAAGTGGAAGACTTAAAGGATGGCGTGACGTGGATGGCTGCTCATACCCATGTCGATACTAAGCGTGTCGGGACTTATGGTGGCTCTTACGGTGGGTTCTTAACCTTCATGTCTTTGTTTACCGCGCCGGACTTGTTCCAAGCTGGAGCTGCATTGCGTCCTGTGGCGGACTGGGCACATTATAATGCGCCTTATACCTCCAACATCTTAAATACGCCTGATGTCGATCCTATCGCCTATGAGCGCAGCTCTCCGATTGAGCATGCTCAAGGATTAACTAAGCCACTGCTTATCATGAGTGGCGTAATGGACGACAACGTTTTCTTCCAAGACAGTGTGCGTATGGTACAGCGCCTCATTGAACTGGAAAAACCAACCTTTGAAATGGCGATTTATCCTGTCGAGCCCCATGGTTTCCGTCAACCTTCTAGCTGGTTAGATGAATACCGCCGCATCTATAAGTTATTTGAACAAGAACTCAAATAAATCAGTTCGATTTCTGTTAAAGGTCTCCTAGTCGAGGCCTTTTTATTGGGTAACTGACTAGGAAATATCCGATATAACTCTTTGTTTGCGTTCTGCGACTTTGCATTATTGCTAAGATTAAGTGTATGTGCTGAAATTGTAATGATTTTGAGAGTTTGATTGTGTTGACGTCACTCGGGTATTAGCGATATAGGAAAGATTTATAGTGGCGATTTCGGTTGCGGGCGGTGTAAGACCCGGCAAAATTATAGAGATAGAACATAGACTCTATCAACAATTGATCCTCGGAAAGCAAAAAGCGAGCCCGACTCTTTTGGATGAACTCGACCTTGAATTAGAGGCCGATGCAAATAAGTTAGATGTTGAACGCGAAGCGATTTTGGTGCGTTTCATGAAACAAATTAAAGCTAAAGAAGTGTTTGAAGCCGTATCGAGCCAGTTGCATGAAACTGTCATTAACGCCATCGAGCATCAACTCGCGTCCCCTGAATCTGTTCTGGCTAAGTCAGATATCAATGAGTCGCAAATCCTCTTGCTGGAATTATTGCTGGCAAAAAATCTCGATGCAACGCGATTAAGACCGCTGATCAGTAACTTAAGTTGGTTGTGCCGCGACTTAACCAACATGGTCAACAGCCCATCTTTTCGCGCTCGCCGGTCTCAGAGCTCAGATGTGCGGGTCACTGATATCAAATTAGTGATGAATTACATCGGTATCGAAAACCTTCGCACCATTATCCCTTACTTTTGTTTGCGAAATTGGCTTCCTAGTGGCAATGCTAAGTTGTTATGGACTACCCGTAAATTATGGCGCTACAGCATAGTCAGTGGCATAGCGGCCAATGCTTTAGCTCAGCTTCATAATACTGACTCAGCCTTGGTTTATAGTAGTGCCTTACTTAATCAGTTAGGTACATCCGTTGTATTGAGTTTAAGTGCCCGTTTATTCGACCAAACATGGGGATCTTGGATAAGAGAAGCCAGTAGCAGCCGTGATAAGGAAGTGTATGATGCGGTGATTGCCACTGAGTTTCCTGCTAAGGCCGTGTTTGAACAAGTGTTAAGCCATGGTCTTAAACTTAATTGGCAATTATTAGAGTTACTTAAGTTTGAAGCGAGTCCCTTAACTCGGTTGTTAAAGGAGTTAGACCAAACCTTAAGCTATCGAGAATTGTCGCCTCAGTCGGCATTAGTCGCGCGGGCAAACTGTTATGCTAAGGTGGTATTACTCGAAGAAATGCGTCAAATCGATCCCCAAGAAAAGCGCTTAATGTTTGATTATTATGAGTTAACTGAGCAAGAAGTTCTGCGCTTAAAAGCACAAAACTATAGGAAGTTAGATCTGCTGTAATCCTCGGTCTGCTACGTAGCGCCATGATTGCGGCGTTTAAGTAGAGGAAGGGATATGCCAAGCTGGCAAGCATCTGTACTAAATACCATTTTATCCTATGTCGCTAGGCCATCCATCAGTCGTGGACAGGCCAAAATGCCCTTAGCGCAAGTGCGTGAAAAGTTGCTTGAGCTTGATAGACGCTGGCTCCCTTGGCCGGATAAGTTAGTCAGCGCTACCATCCCCTTACAACACTCAAACTTGTTACATTATGTGCTTCTCAACGAACCTCCTCGCCTTGGAAATCTATTTTATATCCGTGGCGGAGGCTTCTGTTTTAAAACGCCCCATGCCCATGCAAGACTGGTCGCAGATATCTGCCAGCGTTGTCAATTAGATGCTTATATTCCTGATTATCGTCTTGCACCTGAGTATCCTTTCCCCGCACCATTTGATGATGTGCTTGAAGCCTATAGGCGGTTAATTGAGCTGAAAGGCACGGAGAATTTGATCCTCATGGGTGACTCGGCAGGCGGCAATTTAGCCCTGAGTTTGTTGCTGGAATTAAAGCGTTTAGGCCTGCCTTTACCGACCGCCTGTATCTTACTATCGCCCGCGTTAGACTTAGCTCTTACGGGGGATACTGAGTTGATACTCGCAGCCGACGATCCCTTCTTCACCATATAGGCATTGCTGCGCTTACGTGGCGCTTATCTTGCGGGGGCCGATCCTATGTCGGCAAAAGTTTCCCCCTTACAGGGGAACTTGGCAGACCTGCCGCCTATCTTAGTGATTGCGGGTACGCGGGAGTTATTATTACAGGATTCTGAACGTTTAGTCGCCCAAATAAAAGCCTGTGGTGGTGAGATAACGGGCTGCTTTTACCCTAACATGCCCCATGTGTTTCCTCTGTTCAATTTATTACCCGAAGCCCTTGAAGTGAGGTCGAAAATTGGCCATTTTGTGCTTTCACACTTGATTCGTTAAAATGGTGTAGTTATTCACATTCAGTGAATAGCTAGCAAAATGAGGGGTAAATAACTTTTTTTCTGACTAATTATGCTGTAAGCCACGGGCTTAACCGCTTGTATAGTTCTTAAACTGCAATCTTTATGCACTTTGGGTGGAAGTGCGTGGATTGATGTTTGTGAAAAACTGGTATTTTGATCACATTTTCGCTAATAATGGTTATTAATAGACACAAGCAATCCCAGTATCACTAACTCTAGATAAAGATACCTATGGGACTCTGACGGTGCAAGGCGCCGTTACACAAACACAAAGGACGAAGAAGAATGAGCGTTGATATGAAGTTGGACCGTGCCCAGTTTGACGCAGTGATGGTGCCTAATTATGCGCCTGCTGCCGTGATCCCTGTTCGTGGCGAAGGAAGCCGAGTTTGGGACCAAGAGGGTAACGAGTTTATCGATTTTGCTGGCGGTATTGCGGTAAATTGCTTAGGTCACTGTCATCCAGCCCTTGTGAATGCCCTTAAGACACAAGGTGAAAAATTATGGCATCTGTCAAACGTAATGACGAATGAGCCTGCCTTAGCATTAGCGACTAAATTAGTTAATAGCACGTTTGCCGACAAAGTGTATTTTGCCAACTCTGGCGCCGAAGCCAACGAAGCCGCATTAAAACTTGCCCGTCGTTATGCCTTAGAAAAACATGGCGTTGAGAAAGATGAAATCATAGCGTTCGATAAAGCTTTCCACGGACGTACATTCTTCACCGTCAGTGTCGGTGGACAAGCTGCCTATTCCGATGGTTTTGGTCCTAAGCCGCAGAGCATTACTCACCTGCCATTTAACGATGTTGCCGCCTTAGAAGCCGCAGTAACCGATAAGACTTGCGCCATCATGCTTGAGCCGCTGCAAGGCGAGGGCGGTATTATCGATGCCGATCCTGCATTCTTAAAAGCCGTGCGTGAATTAGCGAACAAGCACAATGCGCTAGTGATTTTTGATGAAGTCCAAACGGGTGTGGGCCGTACTGGTGAACTGTACGCTTACATGGGTACTGAAATCGTGCCTGACATCTTAACCACAGCTAAAGCGCTCGGCGGTGGTTTCCCTATCGCAGCTATGCTGACAAAGGCTGAGATTGCCGAGCATTTAAAAGTGGGCACTCACGGTTCTACCTACGGTGGTAACCCATTAGCCTGCGCTATCGGTAATGCTGTGTTAGATGTAGTGAACACCCCTGAAGTGTTAGACGGCGTTAAACATCGCGAGCAGTTATTGCGTGATGGTTTGAACAAAATCAATGAAAAATATCATGTTTTTTCAGAAGTACGCGGTAAAGGTTTACTCTTAGGGGCCGTTCTTAATGAACAATACCAAGGTCGTTCACGCGACTTTTTGGTGGCCTCTGTCGCTGAAGGCTTAATGAGCCTGATGGCGGGTGCTAACGTGGTGCGTTTTGCTCCTTCTCTGGTGATCCCTGAGGCAGATATTGCTGAAGGTCTAGCTCGTTTTGAACGTGCTGTGGCGAGCATAGCTGCCGCCTAAATGACCAAAGGAGTGCTGAATTTATTCGCACTCCTTTTTTGTCAGGGAATACTTACCTGCATCACTGCCTGTCTTTTTGAAGAGAGGTGCCTTGATGCACGGTAAGCCAAAGTGAGGAGACACTAAGATGTTAATCATACGTCCTATTCAGGCTGGTGATTTTGAGGCCTTATATCAAATTGCCGAAGAGTCTGGTCATGGTTTTACGTCATTACCTGTGAATGCGGGTCTGCTCAGACATAAAATTGCTCGAGCAGAAGCCTCATTCGTCAAAGCCGTAGAGACTCCCTTCGATGAAGGTTATCTAATGGTGCTGGAAGATACCGATACCGGTGAAGTGGTGGGAACGTGCGCCATCGAAGCGGCGGTGGGAATGGAAGATGCGTTCTACCATTATCGACTTGGTACCGAAGTCTATCATTCTGAACAAATTGATGTGCGTAACGAGGTCGAAACACTCACCCTTTGCCATGACTACACTGGTGCTGCCGAGATGTGTACGCTGTTTTTGCGTGAAGCATATCGCAGGGGCAACAATGGCCGCATGTTATCCCGCAGTCGCTTTCTGTTTTTAGCTCAACATGCGAAGCGTTTTGGTGAAACTGTGATTGCCGAAATGCGCGGTGTGAGCGATGCCGATGGTCATTCACCTTTCTATGGCTGGCTGCAAAAACACTTTTTAGGCATTGATTTTATTCAGGCAGATTATCTTTCTGGTTTGGGCAAAAAGGCATTTATGGCCGAAATGATGCCACGAAATCCTGTCTACGTTTGTCTGTTGCCGGAAGAAGCGCAGAAAGTGATTGGCGAAGTGCATACCAATACCCGCCCGGCATTAAGTTTACTGCAGGCCGAAGGTTTTAGATGCCGCGGTTACGTGGATATTTTTGATGGTGGTCCAACGGTAGAGTGTCGTTTATCGGACATTCGCGGCGTGCGTGAAAGTCGTTTATTGACCGTCGATATTGGTGACATGGTCGAAGCCGACACTCAATTTATTATCTCAAATACCCAATTAGCCAATTACCGAGCGACGTCTGCCGCACTGGCCGTGGACGACAAATCCGAACAGATCATCATTAGCCCTGAGCTGGCAGCGGGTTTGTTACTCGCAAAAGGCGATCAAATCCGTATTTTGGCAATGTAGGAATAACCAATGACACATTATATTCAAGGCCAGTGGCATGCTGGCAAAGGTCATGACGTGACCTCAATTAACCCTGCCAATGCTCAAACTATTTGGACAGGTAAAACGGCCACTGCAGAACAAGTTAATACCGCCGTTGATGCCGCGCGCGCCGCACAGTTTGATTGGTTTATGTTAGGTTTCGATGCGCGTTTAGCCATAGTTGAAGCGTATCGCAGCCAACTCGAAGCCAATAAAGCGGAACTGGCAGAAACGATTGCCCAAGAAACCGGTAAGCCTCAGTGGGAAACCGCGACCGAAGTCGGCGCTATGATAGGCAAAATTGCTTTATCGGCCGCGGCTTACAATAAACGTACGGGCACTGAAGCCAACGATACGCCAGCCGGACGTGCGGTTATCCGCCATAAGCCTCACGGTGTTGTGGCGGTGTTCGGTCCTTACAACTTCCCTGGTCATTTGCCGAACGGCCACATAGTCCCTGCGCTGCTGGCTGGGAATACCGTGATTTTCAAACCTTCAGAGCTCACGCCTAAAGTCGCCGAGTTGATGGTCAGCCTATGGGATAAAGCGGGTCTGCCTGCTGGCGTGCTCAACTTAGTCCAAGGTGAGGTGGATACGGGTAAAGCACTGGCTTCTCACCCGCAGCTCGATGGTCTGTTCTTTACCGGTAGCTCACGCACGGGTCATTTTTTACATCAACAATATGCCGGTCATCCGGGCAAAATTTTAGCACTTGAGATGGGAGGTAATAACCCACTGATCATCAAAGGTGTGCAGGATATTAAGGCCGCAGTGCACGATATTTTGCAGTCGGCTTATATTTCATCGGGCCAACGTTGCACTTGTGCGCGCCGTTTATATGTCGAGCAAGGCGAGCAGGGCGATGCGCTGATTGCCATGTTAGTCGATGCGGTTAAACAGATTAAAGTCGGTCCTTGGAATGCGCAGCCACAACCTTTTATGGGCTCAATGATTTCTGAAACAGCCGCTAAGGGTATGGTTGCGGCGCAGGCGAATTTGCTGAACTTAGGCGGTGTGTCTTTGGTCGAGTTAACCCATCTAGAAGCGGGTACAGGCTTAGTGTCTCCTGGCCTTATCGATGTGACAGCGATCGATGCATTGCCGGATGAAGAATACTTTGGACCTCTACTGCAGCTAGTGCGTTACAGTGATTTCGATCAAGCGATCAAATTGGCTAACCAAACGCGTTATGGCTTGTCTGCGGGATTACTTGCCGATAGCCGTGAAGATTATGACTATTTCCTCGCGCGTATTCGTGCTGGCATTGTTAACTGGAACAAACAAATCACTGGCGCATCTGGCGCGGCACCTTTTGGTGGTGTTGGGGCTTCGGGTAACCACAGAGCGAGTGCTTTCTATGCCGCCGATTACTGTGCTTATCCGGTCGCTTCGGTCGAGGCTGATGCCGTGAGTTTACCCGCGACATTAAGCCCAGGTTTGAGCTTGTAAGCGGGTAGATATTTGACTTTTATGCGGTAAAGAATATGTGGGAAAGAGGAGGAAGGACTAATGTTCTTCCTTTTTAATAACAAGCAGTAACGTTACTTGAGTTTCTACTGTGGGTATGTGTGACGCTACAACAGTGGCATTTAGGTCGTTACATTTAGTGTTCGCGGCAAAATAACAGCAATAACCGCAGCACAATAAAAGGAGTTTTTATGCATACCGACATCAACGCGTTATTTGCCGCTCTGTGGCAAGACTATATTCAAATGACCCCTTCTGCGGCAAAAGTGCACGCGTTGTTGGGTCATGGTAAGCCGATCATCAACGACCATATTGCCCTGCGTACTTTCAATATCGCTAAGGTGAATTTGGATGTACTGGCTAAGCATTTCACTTCGTTAGGTTATGTACCTTGCGGTGATTATAAGTTTGAACAGAAAAAACTGATCGCTAAGCATTTTGAACATCCAGATTCGACTCAGCCTAAAGTGTTTATCTCTGAGCTGTTGGTTGAAGAATTTAGCCCTGCGTTGCAAAAAACTATTCAAGGCTTAATCGCCCAAGTGGATGCTGCAGCGACAACGGCGGACAACTTTATTTACTCAGGCCGTCATTGGTCTTTAGATGCTAAAACCTATCAGGACTTATTAACTGAGAGTGAATATGCAGCTTGGGTAGCGGCTTTTGGTTATCGCGCTAACCATTTCACTGTGTCTATCAATCACCTCGACGGTTTTGAGACTTTAGAGTCAGTGAATGAAGCTCTGAAGCAAGCGGGCTTTGTGCTCAATAGTTCAGGTGGCGAGATCAAAGGTTCGCCAGAAGTCTTGTTAGAACAGTCTTCGACTATGGCTGATAAGATTGGTGTTGAATTTACTGACGCGACAGTGGAAATCCCAAGCTGTTTTTATGAGTTTGCGCTACGTTATCCTATGGCTAATGGCGAGCTCTACACAGGCTTTGTGGCGGCATCTGCCGATAAGATTTTTGAAAGCACCAATGTGAATAAAGCCTAACGTCCTCAAATTGCTTTGAGCATAAAAAAACGCCATCAATTCGATGGCGTTTTTTATGGATATTTCAAACAAGGTATTTAATACGATTGGCATAACCTGGGGCTAGCTAAATGTCAGCTCGATCCTCAATCCACCTAAGCGAGTGCTGTGATTAAACTGCAGCTCAATCTCGTATTGCTCGGCAATTTCTTTCACTATTGATAATCCTAAACCGTGACCCATCACAGACTCATCAAGCCTTGTTCCTCTTTGTGTGAGCTTATCTAGCTCATCATCAGCAACCCCTGGACCATCATCATCAATACAAAGGCAGAGACGCTCTTGTTGACGCGATAGCTGAATGCTGACTTGGCTCTGGGCCCATTTAAAGGCGTTGTCTAGCAGGTTGCCTAAGAGCTCCATGCCATCTTCCCTGTGAATAGGCAGTCTGAGAATATTAGGATCGAGTTCGAAATCACATTCAATGGACTTGTTGCGGTGAACCTTATTTAGCGTGTTGGCTAGGCTATGTAAATCCCTAGGGATCACCAATTGCGCTGCGGGGAGCATGTCGCCAGTGATCCTCGCGGCAGCCAGTTTACGCTCGACCATCTTGTGAATCGAATCAAGTTGCTGCTGCAGGGCAATGGCAGTTTCAGGATCTTTGAGGCCAAGAGCTTCAACCTGTTGCTGCATCACGGCAAGTGGCGTTTTGAGCCCATGGCTCAAATTACCTAAGTTATTGCGGCTACGTTCAATTTGCTTGGCAGTATACTCAAGTAGTTCATTATAGGTTTTCGCTAATGGTTGTACTTCGGGGGGAATATTATTGAGCTCCAGCGCGTTAATTTCCCCTTGTCTTAGCCGAGAAAGCGCGTGCTGTATGTGCTTAACTGGCTTAAAGGATTGACGTAGGATCAAGAATATCCCCGCGATCATAGCAACTAACATCGCCAGATTGACACCAAGCTTAGTGCCATAAACCTCACTAAACACGCGTCTACCGATACTCAAATCTTGCGCAACGGTTAAGGTGGCGCTGACATTGGCACTGCTGGAATTTAATCCCAGTGATAATAACTGCATATCGTTATTTTTTGGCCCTTTAGCTTGCCAGACGCGGGTTTGATTCGGTGCTAGTGGCTCGATATCTAACTGCATATCCCACAGGGAGCGTGAGCGAATCACTTCATTTGGCAGGTTAAGCTGAAAATAACGGCCTGAATATGCGGGCTTGTAGAAACTGGAAAGCTGGCTTTGATCTATGCTGATCTCCCCATCATGGATATGGGTTGCCAGCATGATATGTTCGAGATCTTCTTCTAAGCGATTGATAATAGAGTCGTGGAAGGCCTGACGTAGCATGGACTCAAACAGTATCAGTCCAATTACAGTACCTAACACGAGTAAGCCAGTTAACCATAAACTGAGCTTAGTGCGGATCGAGATCATTCAATAATGCCGTGGAAGATGTAACCTTGGCCGCGACGGGTTTCGATCGTGGTTTTACCCAGTTTCTTGCGTAGATGGGTGACATAAACCTCGACCACATTGCTCTCTTTTTCATCGTCAAACTGATAGAGCTTATCGGTTAGCTGCGTCTTAGATAGCAGCTTCTTAGGTGACATGAGGAAGATTTTTAACAGCCTGAATTCCATTGCTGTGAGTTCATATAGTTGCTCGGCCACTTTTACCGTTTGTTCTGCTTCATCTAAAACCACGCCACCATAACTCAATTGTTTACTTGAGGTGTTTAGACGACCATGTGCACGGTGGATTAAAGCTTGGATTCGGGCCAATAATTCCTGTGCGTGGAAAGGTTTACCTAAGTAATCGTCGGCGCCAGCATTAAAACCTTCTACTTTTTCATGCCATTGGCTGCGGGCAGTCAGCATGATAACTGGAGTGCTGATCCCTTGATTTCGCCAGCCTTCGAGCAGTTCGAGGCCGTTGCCATCGGGCAAACCTATGTCTAAGATTACGCAATCGTATTGGGTTTCTTTGATCAGATAATCGGCTTCAAGCGCTTTGTCTGTAATATCGGTTACATAGCCAGCGAGTTTGAGTTGTTTCTCCAGCTCGGTGACTAGCATTGGGTTATCTTCAACGAGTAACAGTTTCATGTTTTCGACATTCGCTCGGTAGTGCTATTGATTGATCGGCTTGACCATTTGTTGCATCAATACTGAGATTAACGATTTGGCCACGCTGAACTTTGATTTGCAAATCATAGCGCCATTTATGATCTTCTTGATAGAGATGAGCATCAATTAGTTCACCTTGGCAAAATTGGTTCACTACGGCGAGTGTACCGTTTAAGGACAATATTTGCCCAGAGTTAACTAACGCCTTGGCTTGATAATGTTCTAATTCAATAGGTTCGGCATGCAAGATTATTGGATGCACCAGCGTGAATAGGCTGAAAAAACAGATTAAAAACAGCCGTTTCATTTGAGCTCCCCAATAAAAAATGGCCTAGAATTTATTCTAGGCCACTTTAATAAGGCAGGCTTAAATCAAGCTGAAGACTAACTTAACGGGTACCGTATACCACGATTGTCTTACCATGAGCTTGGATCAAATTCTGTTCTTCTAACATCTTCAAGATACGACCCACAGTTTCCCGTGAACAGCCAACGATTTGGCCTATCTCTTGACGAGTGATCTTAATCTGCATGCCATCAGGGTGTGTCATAGCATCAGGTTGTTTAGCCAGATGTAATAGAGTTTGAGCAATACGGCCTGCAACGTCTAAGAATGCAAGGTTACCCACTTTCTGGCTGGTACTTTGTAGGCGATAGGCCATTTGCGCAGACAGCTTCATCAGAATTTCAGGGTTAACTTGAATTAACTGTCTGAATTTCTTATATGAAATCTCAGCGATTTCACAAGCTTGCTTAGCACGAACCCAAGCGGTACGTTCGGCTTGTTCTTCAAACAAACCTAGTTCACCGATAAAGTCACCTTGATTCAGATAAGAAAGGATCATCTCCTTACCTTCTTCATCTTTAATCAATACCGCTACAGAACCTTTTACTATGTAATAAAGGGTATCTGAGTCTTCACCAGCATGGATAAGAGTGCTCTTTGCAGGGTACTTATGAATGTGACAGTGTGATAAAAACCATTCCAAAGTTGGATCAGGTTTTGGCTTACCAATCAGAGCCATGTTGGTGTTCCTCGATTGATTAAAACGAAAGTAAGAGTATTCTAAATAAGCATTTTACGTCAATTAAACTCACAAAAACTTGATGGAAGTCTTAGTTTAGAATAAGTGAATAAATGCAATTAACCATCTAAAATTAGAGCTTATTTTGCTACTTTAGTGATTTAAGTCAACTAAATCGATATGAAACTCGCTGGATTCACTTAACTCTGTCGAGTTAATCACATCTTACCAGTCTATTTCAGCAGTTTTATTATAGATTATGAATAAAATATGCCACTAAATTACACAATAACATGTTTCACTTTTTAAATTTGACATTCCATTTGGCTTAGCTTCCCCCATTATCCTGAGGTTTGTGTGTATTTAGGCTCGACTTATGGGGTTAATTCTGGCTAACTTTGAGGGCAGTTGTTTTTAAGAGAGGTAAGCAAGTGAAATACAGATTATGGGTTTTAGGTGCAGGTTTAAGCTTAACAATAGGGCTGAGCTCTGCGGCGCACGCATTTTCTATCCCGCAGCCAGCAGCTGAACTTGCGGCCAGTAAGTTTGTGCATATTCAAGTGACGGCAGAGCAAGGTGATGCCGATGCCCAATTTTTGCTGGGATTAATGTATCTCTCCGGACGTTTTGTGTCGCAAGAAGTGCCGACTGGATTGCACTGGATTTCACTTGCCGCCGAACAACAACATGAAAAAGCGCAGCAAACCTTAGCGGATCTGTCATTTGAAGGCCAATTGATCAAGCGTGACTTGTCAGTCGCTGAGCATTGGTATAAAGCGTTGAGTGAGCAGGGCAGTCGTTGGGCTCAATTCCGTTTAGGCTTTATTTATGCGTCTGGCGGTGACGGTGTGCAGCGAAACTGCGGTAAAGCGGTCGAGCAATTTTCCCAAGTGGGTGATGATGTTGCCTTAGGTAATGTGGCGTGGATTTTAGCGACTTGCCCAGAAGCTGAGTATCGCGATGGCAATAAAGCGGTCGAGTTGTCCTTAAAATTACTCAAAGTGAATGAAAACGATCCTACAAATCTTGATAATTTAGCCGCGGCTTATGCGGAGTTAGGTGATTTTGGTGCTGCTATTTCGACGCAGCAGAAAGCGATCGAAGCGTTGAAAATGAATGCTGAAATGACTAAGACTGATGAGTTTATGCTGCGGTTACAAACCTACGAGCAAAAGCGTGCCTATCGCGAAACCTTACGTTTACTCGAATAGGTATTTCTTCATCATCGCTCTATAGTTAACTGCTATTTTTTATTCTATTATTGATTAATAGATTGATTTATAAGTTTAAAAATAAAGCCTGAGTGGATACTCGGGCCTTTTGTTTTTGATTTAAGGCTCACCGAGCGCCCAAGAATCTAGGATGTGATATTCGACACCCGTGCTTGTGCTTTTTGAATGGTATAAATGCAAATTATCGGGCGTTAACGTCAGCGTATTCATACTTTTGAGTTGCAATAAAGCTGCTTCATTAAGCATCCATTGTTTTGCTTTTCTAAATAAACTGATGTGCGGGCAAAAGTTGTGCTCATTCCGATGCAATTGCAGTCGGTCAGCAATTTCTTGCGTCTGTTTAGCGAATTGCGCTAACGGAGGCTCAATATCATCGCCTTTCAAGCAACATACTTGCGCATTGGGCCATACATCGAGCTGGTTAAGCCGAACGCTAAATCTTGGCTTCACTAAGCGGTCAACCGCATCAAGGAGGGCGATTTTTTGCTCGTTGTTAGCTTGACCCATAAAGCAGAGCGTTAAATGCAGATTGCTGACACTCACCGCTTTCGCCTCAGGATTAAGGTGGCAAATCAGTTGCTGCTGTAAATCACTCAGCCTTGTCATTTGTGCAGCGGTAGGAGCGAAGCCGAGAAATAGCCTTTGTTGCATCGGTTTATCATCCTTTTGGAGCGCTTAATATGGATTATCTCAGCGAACACTTTGACGTTAAGCGCATTTGAGCGTTAATCTAGCTGTTGAATTTATCAGCTAATTTGTGACTCAAGCAGACGTTTAATTTACTGTGAGCCTATACTTAATGCACGTCGATAATACCTTAAATGGATTTTTAGGTAAGGAAGAGACTTTTCATGTCAGTAGGTTTAGCTAATCCACTCCAACAGGCTTTGGTCAGTATTTTTAGTGAATCCCCGCTAGAAACCTTAGAGCAGAATGTTGACAGAGCGCTTGAGACTATTACTTTGCAACTGCATTGTGACGGGGTATTTGTATTAACCGGAAGCCAGTCACTGGATCGTTTACGCACGCGTAATCTGTATTTAAAACCTCAATTTGCCCAAGGCCAACAAACCCGAGTCTGGCCCTTGGCACGAATGCCATTTTTTCGCTCTCTTGTCCGTACTCCGCGTCTATTAAATCTGGCTGATGTGAATACCTTACCTGCCGATGCTCAGGCTGAGCGGGCTTTATTAAGGGATTGGGACGTCAAGAGTCTATTAGTATTGCCGCCAGTCGTGTTTGGCGAAACCCGTATTGCCTTGGGGGCCGTCAATTGCTCCGAATGCTGTGAATGGAGCGAAGAGTTTATAAGTGAGTTTAATCACGCCGCTGTGATGATTGGCTCGGCGATGGAATTGACGCGTATCGCTTTGAGCATGCTTGCCAGTGAACATAAATACTGTGAAGTATTCAACCAGTTGCCCTTAGCTTGCGCCTTGTTAGATAAGCATGATCAATTGACTATGCTGAATAAAGTCGCTCTGCAAACCCTGCCAATTCAACATGGCTATGATTTATTCGACATGGTGCGTGAGGAAGAACACGCCATGCTAACTGATACCTTACATGTGGTACGAGAAGGTGTGCTCGGTCAAGCTTGGTGTGAATTACCTTTAAAATCAATTCATCAATTAACTTGGTTGAAACTGAGTTTTAGCCAGATTAGCGGCGATAAAGATACTTTAGTCATGATTGCCGAAGATGTCAGTGAAAAGTACCGCTTAGCCGATGAGTTATCCTTCCATGCCAATTATGATGCGCTCACAGGATTGCCCAATCGGCTACATTTCGAAGCCCTATTAGAAAACCTACTACATGCCCACGATGATATGCCTATTTGCGTGGCGTTTCTCGATTTAGACCAATTCCAAGTCATTAACAATATCAGTGGCCATCAGGCTGGGGATAAGCTGCTTTGCCAAGTCGCATTACGTTTGAAACAGCTCGTACGTAAAGGCGATATTGTTGCCCGTTTAGGGGGCGATGAGTTTGGTATTCTGATGCATTACTGCAATGTGGATTCTGCGAAACAGATTGCTAAGCGGATTTGTACCCAGTTAGCAAATCATGAGTTTATTTGGGAAAGTCGTAGTCACAATGTCAGTGTCAGTATGGGGATTGCTAGGCTAGATAAAAAATCCGCCGATATTTATACCGTCATGAGTCAAGCTGACGCTGCTTGTCGATTGGCGAAGGATCAAGGCCGAAATGGCTGGCATTTATACAGTGCGAGCGATCCTAAAATGAACCGTCTCTACACCGAGATGATGGCCTCTGTTGATATCGTTGGCGCACTCGCGTTAAACCAATTCGAGCTTTATTTTCAAAGCATAGTGCCGTTAAACCGCGAGGAAACTGGCTTACATTTAGAGATCCTACTGCGTATGGTGCAGACTAACGGCACTATAGTGTCTCCTGCTATCTTCTTACCCGCCGCCGAGCGATACAACTTGGCTTCTAAGGTTGATCTTTGGGTGATCGATAATTTGCTCAAGTGGGGTGGTAGTCATTTAGATATTTGGCAGCAATTGGATCTCGTGTCGGTGAATTTATCGGCGACCTCTTTGGGCGATCATGAGTTTATGAATTGGCTAGAAATGCGCTTGATGGCCGAACCTGAGCTGGTGGATAAGCTTTGCATCGAGATCACTGAAACCGCGGCTGTGATTCAGCTCGAACAAGCCACAAAGTTACTCGAGATACTGCGTCCGCTCAATTGTAAATTAGCCCTCGATGACTTTGGTGCAGGCTTTTCTAGCTTTGCTTACCTTAAGCGCCTCAATGTGGATTTTGTAAAGGTTGATGGCCAATTTGTCGTCAATATTTGCGAAGACTCTGCGGATCAGGCGATCGTAAAATCCATCTGCCAACTTGGTCAAGATATGGGGTTTGATGTGGTTGCTGAATTTGTCGAATCCCAAGAAATAGGTTGGAAATTGCAAGCCTTAGGCGTCGACTATGCTCAAGGTTACGCCATCAATAAACCGATACGCTTAGCTGAACTACAGTCAGGGCTCAGTCAACCTTGGCTCGAAAAGCGTGAGATTTTTGCTCCCTATCCACAGCTGTAATCTTGGGCATGGCAGCCTTGAGCTGTTACTTATGTCAGCACTGACTTGATAATGTTTGCTGCGAAATGGTACTCAAAGCCGATTGTTAGTACACTGACGCCCTGTGTTGGCCGCTGATGTCTTTTTCTTGAACTCTCTACCTATTCATAGCTTATTAGCTCCGCTGCGCGCGGCTTTTTCTCGTCACGCCCAAGTGATCCTCGAGGCACCGACAGGTGCGGGTAAATCAACGGCGTTACCTTTGGCTATGTTGGATTGGCCTGAAATCAGCGGACGCATTTTAATGCTCGAACCGCGGCGTGTCGCGGCGCGTAGTGTGGCGCACTATATTGCCAGCTGTCGCCAGCAAAAGGTGGGGCAAGAAGTCGGCTATCGCGTCCGCGGTGAAGCTAAAATCAGCGCCAATACCCGTTTAGAAATTGTCACCGAAGGCATACTGACGCGAATGATCCAACAAGATCCCGAGTTAACTGGGATTGGAATGATCATCTTCGATGAAATTCATGAACGTCACCTCACCACAGATTTAGGTCTTGCCCTAGCGCTCGAAGTGCAAGCTTCACTGCGGGACGATTTAAAGATATTAGCTATGTCAGCGACTCTATCTGGTCTTGCCTTAGCTGAACTCATGCCAGAAGCGGTGACCTTGCACAGCGAAGGCCGGAGTTTTCCTGTCGACATCGAATATCGCCCTGTGCCAACTCAGCAGCATTGGATCGATCACCTCGGCCGCTGCGTGCTCGAACTGGTCTCGGCCAGCAGCAGTGCCAGTGTTGATAAAACGGCTGCCAATAATGCCGTGCTCGTGTTTTTACCCGGTAAAGGGGAGATCTTACGATTACAGCAGTTTTTGCGCGAGCGCTTAGCGGACGATGCTTTTTTGATTTGCCCTCTTTATGGTGAACTTTCGGGTGCCGAGCAAGATGGCGCGATCGCTGCAACTATAGATGGCCGGCGTAAAATTGTGCTAGCGACTAACGTGGCGGAATCGAGTTTAACTATTGAAGACATAGGGTTTGTCATCGACAGTGGTTATAAACGACAAGCGAGTTTTAACCCTAAAACCGGTGTCACCCGCTTAGGCTTGAAACGTATAAGCCAAGCTTCGGCAACTCAGCGTAGTGGTCGCGCCGGGCGTTTATCAGCGGGTGTGTGTGTTCGCCTGTGGAGCCAAGAAGAACATGGCCGCATGCTCAGGGCCGATGAACCCGAGATCAGCCAAGCGGATCTGGTGGCTATGGCCCATGATTGTGCTTACTGGGGCGCAAAATCCTTTAGCGACTTGATGTTGTTAACGCCGCCACCAAGTGTGCATGAGGCGTTGGCGTGGAAACTGTTACAAGATTTAGGTATGGTCGATACTCAAAATAAACTCACTCCCCACGGTAAAGCGGCCTACGAGCTAGGGTGTCACCCAAGGCTTGCTCATATGTTATTGGGCGCAAAAAGTTTGGGTGCAAACAATGGGGGAGTCAATAATGCTAACGAACAAGCAACGCAATTGGGCAGTTTGGCCTGCTTGTTGTCGGGGGTTTTAGAGGCGCGCGGTTTGCCTAAAAAGGGCGCCGATATCATGAATTACCTGCACTTTGCCTGTCATGGACAAGCTGGGCAACAAGCAAAACAGTGGCAGAAAAAGCTAGGATTAGCAGCGGATTTGTCTAAGATAGCGACCCATGCACACCACAGCGATGTGGGGTTATTATTAGCACTTGCGTATCCGGATCGTATCGCTAAAGCCCGCGGTGTTGAGGGCTACCAATTAGCCAATGGTACTGGCGTCGTGCTCGCAGCCGATGATGCATTGGCGCAAACGCCGTGGATGGTGGTGGCGGATTTTCAAGAAACTGAAGGCCGAAACGCTGGGCGGATTTACTTAGCGAGTCAGCTTCAGCCAAGCTTGTTCGACGGCGAGCTAAAAGGTTTGCTGGACATTCATGAGATCTGTGGCTGGGATGAAGCTAAAGGTCGAGTGATTGCGCAGCGCCAATACAAGGTCGGACAAATTTTAGTGAAAACTGAGACGATTGCTAAGCCTGAACGTAAGCAAATTGTCGCGGCCTTACTGGGCTATATTCGCCAGCAAGGATTACAAATCCTTAATTGGAACGCTAACTTAGAACAGTTTCAACACAGGCTCAAACTGGCAACTGAGTTCGACGCGGGCAGTGACTGGCCCAAGGTTGATGATGAAGCATTATTAGCGAGCCTAGAAACTTGGCTGGCGCCTTACCTCGAAAATGTGAATAATCTGCCGCAATTAGTTAAGCTTGATTGCTTTGGTTTTGTGGCAAACTGTTTGAGCTGGCAGCAGAAACAGCGACTTGACGAGTTATTGCCAACTTCCTGGCCGTTAGTCACCGGTACCTCTGCGCCAATAGTATACGACGAGTCTGGACGTGTGCTGCTGCGTGTACGTCTGCAAGAAACCTTTGGCATGGCGCAGAGTCCTATGTTGGCGCAGGGCAAGCTAAAGGTGACGATGGAATTACTCTCTCCGGCCCAGCGCCCATTGGCTTTGACGGCGGATTTAGCCAGTTTTTGGCAGGGACCTTATGTGGAAGTTAAGAAGGAAATGCGCGGTCGATATCCAAAACATCTGTGGCCAGACGATCCTGTGAATACACTGCCGACAAAATTTACCAAGAAGAAAACCTTGGGTTTAGCTCAGCCCTAGCACCACGCCGCTGGTTTTATAACATTTTGTTATGAAACACTTTGATTCGCACCACGTTAGCTTTGTGCCTATGGCTGATGTCTTTAAATGCATGAATGATGAAGTAGATATGACAACTAAGACGACAAAAAAATCACCCGCTTCCCGTCGGGCTAATCATGGCCGCGGTTTATTTCGACGAATTTGGTCTATCAGTTGGAAATTAGGCTTGGCTGGATTAGCTGTAGTGACTTTTTACAGTATTTATCTTGATCAAATTATTGCGCAAAAATTTGAAGGTCAAAAATGGCATTTGCCCGCGCAGGTGTTTAGCCGCTCTATGGCGCTGTACCCCGGTGCGGCAGTCAGCCATCCGCAAATGATGGCTGAGCTTAAGTTGCTCGGCTATCGCAAAGTCGCTAACCCACGCCAAGTGGGAGAGTTTTCGGCATCGAGCACTCGTATTGAATTGTGGCGTCGACCGTTTTTGCATCCAGAAGGCGATCAAGTCGAACAAAGAGTCATGATCAGCTTCGACAGCAATGGCATCAGTTCAGTCACTCGAGTCTCAGACAAGCGTCAACTCGCCATATTCCACCTTGAGCCAGTATTGCTCGACCGCATTATTACTGGCGACGGTGAAGACAGGCTGTTTGTGCCGACCGAAGAAATGCCAAAGTCGATCGTGCAGGCGTTACTGCTGGTGGAAGATCGTAGTTTTTATGAACACCATGGTGTGAATCCATTCGCGATTGCGCGCGCGGCTTTTGTGAACATCAGCGCCGGTCGCACTGTGCAAGGTGGCTCGACGTTAACTCAGCAGTTAGCGAAAAACTTTTTCCTTTCGAGTGAGCGTTCCTTGCTGCGTAAGGTGCGCGAAGCCTTGATGGCGGTCATTATTGATTTTCGTTACAGCAAAGACGAAATCCTCGAAGCGTATCTTAACGAAGTGTATATGGGGCAGGATAAATCCCGCGCCGTCCATGGTATGGGGTTGGCCTCACGTTTCTATTTCGGCCGTCCTATCAGTGAGTTGACTATTTCCCAGCAGGCATTCTTAGTGGCTGCGATTAAGGGACCGTCTTACTACAATCCATGGAAATATCCGGATCGTATTCAAGAACGCCGTGATCTAGTATTGCGTTTACTCATGGATGCGGGGGATTTAACCACGGCTGAGTACAAGGTGGCGGTAGAGTCCCCCTTAGGGATCCGTAATCTCAATAAACCAGCACATCAAAAATTACCTTCTTTCTTCGCCTTGGTAAAACAGGAAGTGAACGAGCGTTATGGCGATGCGTTATTAAAGCAATCTGGGGTGAAAATCTATACCACGCTTGATCCTATGGCCCAAGAAGCCGCCGAAATTGCGGTGACTCAAACCCTCAAAAGCTTAGATAAGAGTAATAAATCATTGCAGATTGGTATGGTCGTGACCGACAAATACACGGGCGGTATTGCGGCTATGGTCGGCGATAAAACCCCAGGATTTGATGGCTTTAACCGCGCGGTTGAAATTCGTCGTCCTATTGGCTCGTTAATTAAGCCTTTTGTGTATGCTACGGCTCTGGCACCTAATAGCCAATTTACCTTAGCGACACCTCTTAAAGATCAACCTATTACCTTAAAAAGCGAGCAAGGTAAGACATGGTCACCACAAAACTTTGATAAGAAGTTCAGTGGTCAGGTGCCTTTGTTAACGGCATTGAAAAAGTCGATGAACGTACCGACGGTAAACCTTGGGATTGCTGTGGGTGTGGATGCGGTCGCAACAACATTGGCTAAATCGGGTTGGCAGGAACCGTTAAACGAGTATCCCTCCATGTTACTCGGCGCCGTCAATGGCTCGCCATTAATGGTAGCGCAAGTGTACCAAACCTTAGCTGATAGCGGTGTTTACCGTAAGTTAACCACAGTGACCGCTGTGCTAGATTCTGATAAGAACCCATTGCCAGTGACGCGATTGCCTAAAGAGCAAGCTATAGCACCTGAGACAGATTTCTTAATTCAATTTGCTATGCAGCAAGTGGTGAATACGGGAACGGCGACGCGTTTAGGTAATGCCTTCCCTGGCGTTGGACTTGCGGGTAAGACTGGCACCAGTAACGACAGCCGTGACTCTTGGTTTGCGGGCTTTGATGAGCGTAACGTCGCCGCCATTTGGGTTGGTCGTGACGATAACGGCAAAACCAGTTTGTATGGTAGTAGTGGCGCCATGGCCGTGTATCTTGCCTTCTTAAAGGAACGTCCACCTATTAGTCTGCGCTCAATCCCTGTGAACGGCGTAGTGAAGGGCTTTTTTGACCGAGATACAGGTGTGGCTAAGGAATCCACTTGCAGCAATGTCGATGCGCTTCCGGCATTAGCTGCGACCTATCGTCCTGTGAATAACTGCGGCGACCCTTTGCAGTGGTGGCAGAAAATTTTCTAGGTTAATAGGGTCGATAATGGGCCAATAACGCACTTATACGTTGGATATAAAACCTTTTAGTCAGTAGAACCTGTGCCGATGGAAGTGGTGTGATCGAGGGCAAACTCGGGGCACCAATCTTCCCTTTGCACGGGACGTTAATCCAAAGTGAGAAATGACATGTTTAAAACCGCTGCCGCTGTGCATATTTTAGTTAAACACAAAGAACAGGCTGAGGATATTGTTAAGCAGCTGAATAATGGTGCTAATTTTGCTGTGCTCGCTAAGCGTTTTTCCTCTTGCCCTTCGGCCAAAAAAGGTGGCGATTTAGGCGAGTTCAAAAAAGGCCAAATGGTGCCACAGTTCGATAAGGTTGCATTTTCAGGTGAATTACTGGTGCCACATATAGTGAAAACTAAGTTTGGCTGGCATGTGGTTAAAGTGTTGTATCGCACTTAATACCCCAGTAATAAGCGCATCTTCACCGAACGTTATTTTCGACTAATCAAATAGATTGGAAGATTAGGGAGCGATCAGCATGAAATTTAGTTTTAACACCGAAGATGCGAGTCAAGTTTGCGTAGGGGCTTTTGCCCTTGCGGTCCCCGTTGCATTTTCTGAGGAAGCGTGGCATCTCGGTGAGACTTTACCTTTATTGAATATCGGTATGCTTTTTAGTTTATCGCTGCTCTTTCTTGGGGTATTCACCTATCACAGCGTGTTCCAACAGAATATTGCTTCCCGCGTTCCTGTGTTTATTTTTCGTATCGTGGTGGCGTATTTGCTCACTGCCCTCGTGGTTTTCCTCGTGCTGCTTTGCCTCGATAAAGTGCCATTTTTTGAGGATCCACTAACCTCTATAAAACGGATCATAGTGATCACTATGCCAGCCTCTATGGGCGCTATTGTTGTGGATAGTTTTGATAAGGAATGACACTGTTTCGCTAAATCTCATGACTTTTGTCACTGGTTGATTGCGTTTGTCTTGCGCATACTTATTTCCATGTTCTGACTTTGACATTGATTAAGCGTCATAAGCAGATCTAAATTTTGAGCTTGATAACGATAACGCCAATAGATAAAGGAAATGACTATGAACACTGGTGCCCTCGCTTTACTTATCCCAATATTTGCAATTGTTGGTGGATATGTGGTCGCTATAATGAAAATCCGCAACAAACAAGGTGTGTCGACGCGTGAGCAAGTGGCCGAAAACCAAGCTTTTCAGACCGAGTTAGCCATCCTTCGTCAGCGTATCGAAGTGCTAGAGCAGTTAGCCACTGACGATGGTTTTCAGTTAAAGCGTGAATTTAAAAAGGTCTAACGATTTATTCCTTGGCTTATCAGTGGCTAGGCAATACTTACGTTTTAGATGTTATTTGTTCTGACAAGGTATTGCTCGCCAAACGATAAATGATGTTGAGTTATTTTAAACGAGTCACGAGTGATGAAAATGGCCTTATTTCGCTAACATTTCTGCGGCATTATCGGCTGTTATATGTCGCGTTATCACGCCATAAAGGCTCTATCTTGCATAAAATTCCGCCTAATATCTGCAGAATAAACCTGAAACGTCAACAGATCCTGATACCCCTGTCATTTGTTTGGCTTTACAAATGTGGGCAGGGTGTTACTTTGTACGCCTTACGTGGGTCAAGTCATCGGGTGAGTTAAATACCTAATTTAAGGTAAACTCGTGATAATTTTGTTATCCATCCCTGTATTGAGTTATTACAAATAGAGTTTATATGTTTCTAGCGCCTTATTTTTCTAAGCAAAATCAAGCTATTTCCGTTTCAGCACAACAAGCCAGTGACTTCGCGAAGAAAATTGCGCAGGACTTTAATCCTATCCACGATGTGGGGGCAAAACGTTTTTGCGTACCGGGAGATTTACTGTTTTCCCTAGTATTGACTCAATATGGTTTGAGCCAGAGCATGAAGTTTAGCTTTGCGGGTATGGTGGGTGATAGCGTCGAACTGCAATTCCCTGAACAAGTGAGCGAGAGTTTTTCGATTCGCGATAGTCGTGAAAAAACCTATCTTAATGTCAGCCGTCATGGCGATGTGAGTTGTTGCGATGCGCAGACCGAATCCTTTATTCGTCAATATGTTGCTTTCTCTGGGCATAATTTTATCGATATTCTGATCCCTTTGATGAAACAACATCAAGTGATGATCAACCCAGAACGGCCTTTAGTGATTTATGAAAGTATGTCGTTTGACTTAACCACCCTCGATTTTGTGCAAGTGACCTTATCACTCGTTGGCCAAGATTTAAAAATCGACGGTAAACGTGGCGATGTGACATTGCATTTTGAATTACACAGCGGCGACACTTTAGTTGGCACAGGTATCAAAACCTTAGTGATGAGTGGATTACGTGCTTACGATGAGGTTCTTGTACAGCAAATGCGCGCCACCTATGAAGGTCGTAAAACTGATTATTGATTGACGTAAAAGTAATAGGTTGGCGTTTTGTCTTTTAGATAAAGCGCCATGCAATCCTTGATAGCGCGATTAAATGCTAGCAATTAATTGTTATTGACTGATAGCTGCGACACGATTGCTGAGACGTTTTCCGCGCCGCTACGTATTTCTCCCATCACCAATGTTACCTCCGCTAACTGTTGTTTTCCTTCCAGTGCAATACCTTCAACTTCGTTCATCATGCTAGTTGCACTTGTGGTGAGTTGTGTATTTTTAGTGACGACGGTGGCAATCTCACTGGTTGATTTACTGGTTCTGGAAGCAAGCTGCCTTACTTCATCGGCGACAACGGCAAAACCTCGGCCTTGTTCCCCCGCTCGTGCGGCCTCAATTGCGGCATTTAATGCCAGTAAATTAGTTTGATCGGCAATCGAGCTAATGGTCGCGACTATCGCTTGAATACTTTGAGATTGTTCATTGAGTTGAGTTATCGCCAAGGTCGCTTTATGGGTTTGCTCGGCAATAGCATTAGAGGTATTTACAGTCGCATTGAGTAAATGTACGCCTTGTTCTGCTTGCTCGACGGTACGTTGTGACGTGGTCAGTGCAATATTGGCGGCTTCACGTACAGCGTGGCTTTGCTCGATCCGCTTGCTGATATCGCTCGCAAATTTAATCACTTTAACCACTTTACCTTGCTCATCCATAATAGGATTGTATGCCGCTTCTAACCAAATCGAATCGCCATAAGCATTTTTACGTTCAAAGAGACCGCTGCTATATCGACCTTGCTTTAGATCGTCCCAAAAGTGTGGATTTTGTCGATAAAACTCATCAAAACAGAAAATACGATGGTGTTTACCAATAATCTGCTCTTTGCTAAATCCCATTGTCTTTAAGAAGTTAGTATTGGCTTTCAAAATCGTGCCATCTGTAGTGAATTCAATAATGGCTTGCGAGCGATTCAAGGCATTAAAAATGGCCGCTTGGTCGTCAAGTTGGTGCTTATCTTGGGTGATATCAGCGGCTGTTTTCATTATTTTAACGACTTTACCTGCCTGTTTTATGGGGAAGTAAGTGGCTCTAAGCCAGATCTCTTGGCCATTTTTATTCACTCGTGCAAAATTGCCTTCCTGTGGATGACCTGCTTTTAGATTGCTCCAAAATTGCTGGTAGGTAGCAGAATTACCATAAGCCGCTGAGCAAAATAGTTTGTGATGTTGGCCTACGACTTCATTAAGTGAATAACCTACCGTTTTTAAAAACAACGTATTAGCATCGAGAATTATCCCATCAGGCGTAAATTCTACTGTGGCAATACTGTGTTTAATCGAGTCGATGATCGACTCCGCCTCTTGGCGTTTACCTTCGCTCACTTCTAGGCTTTTACGTAATGAAGAGTTGAACACTGAGATACTCCTGATGAGTCTAACTGACTCAAAAACTGCAGTTCTTTATTGAAAGCTCGATATTTCGAGCTAGATATACTGATAAATATAGCTGTGATTTTAATATGTGGTTTATTTCTATGAAACGCGTGATCGGGATCTATATACCTAAATTGAGTAAAAAAGATCACTATTCCTCGGTTTATTCGCGAATAGGCATAGCTAGAAAGCATTAATGATGCGATTAGGCTTAATCAGATTGAATTAAGGCCATAGAAAAGCTGCCAAAGGGCAGCTTCTTAAGTGTCATCTATGCTCGGCGGTTAGCTTAGTTTTTCAATCTTAGCTGGCAGCCCTTGTCTGGCCGAAGCGCCACTTGCCCAATCCACCAGCGGGTAGCAGCCGTGGCGACTCGGATCAAACAGATTCAAGTCGTTCATATTGATGCCGACTCGGATCAGCGGATTGGCGGCGATTTTAAGGTTGTCGATCACTACGTCCCGCGCGCCGAGTTCCTTATGGCCATAACCGTGTTCGATAGCGATGCAGTCAGGGTGCACTCCGGCAACACATTCCACTAAGGCAATAACGCTGCCGTTGGGCGTGCTGATCTTGACCGTGTCACCTGTGCTGATCCCAAGGCGAGTGGCGGTTTTCTCGTTCAGTCGCACCGGATTATTAGGGTGTACTTGGCGTAAACGATCCGAGCCAATACTCATAGAACTCATGGTATGGGATTTGTAGCTGCTGATCAGCAATGGCCACTGTGACTTATCAAACGCCTTATCGAGCGGGGTACCATCGGCCAAGGCGGGTTGATATAAGCGCGGACAACCACTCATAAATTCCCCTGTGAGACTGTTACGGCGACTGCCCACTTCGGGATTCCACAGCATCATAGGTTTTGGCCAAACCTTGGTTGGATTCCCCACTTCATCCCGTGCACCGCTCATATTCTCAAAGCGGCCGCCGCGGGCAAATAAGTAGCTGACTTTTTTGACTTCATCTGGCTTGAGTCTGGCGTTGAGCTCACTTTGAATACGACTCACACCGCTAAGATACATGTCCTCAGCGTTAATATCGGCAACGGCTTTACCCAAATAGGCCACGTTGGCGGCGCCGTAAAGTGAGTAATCCGCTGCGCGCGTTAACGGATGTAAGCTGCCATCGGCGGCCTTAACGGCATTTTCGCCAAAGCCAGGTAGTTGCAGTTTCATCGCCACTTGGCTCAAGAAAGACTCCATGCACACCACATCACCACTGGCCATCTTTGTGACCCTTGGTTCGACAATCGGCCAGCGACCTGTCGTTTCCTTTGTCAGAGTCCCATGCCAAGAAGGGCTCCAACCCCATGACTCGTAAGTTAATGTGTCGGGCACGATATAATCCGATAGCGCCGAGGTTTCGTTAATAAAGCTGTCGATACTGATAAACAGTGGCAGCACTTTGGGATCTTTCAGTTGTTCACCAATGGCTTCACCTAGGCCCGCTTGACCATAAATCGGATTGCCCATGTGGTTAATCCATGCTTTGAGTCGATAGGGATAACCGTGCACCGCCGCCGTTAAATGTTCGCCAAGCAAGGGCGATGAAATCGGAAACCAAGGCTCCTTTGCAGGATAAGGCGATTCGCCCGCTTCGACTTTACGGCGATACTCTGAGGTTTTCTCGTAGGGGAATTTAGATCGCGATAGGAATACGCCCTTAGGCTCGACCATGCCGTCAAACTCCTGCAGATTATACCTTGGGCCTTTACCAAAGGCGGGAAAGGAACCGCCGGAAGCTAATGCGCCACCTTTTAAATTGATGTTACCTATCATGGCGTTGAGCATCATGATTGCCCACGCGCTATAAAAACCATTGGCGCTCATTGTGCCGCCGTGGGAGATCACCGCGGCCTTAGTGCCATGGCTGGTAAATTTATCCGCGAGGGCGATAATTTGCGCCTCGCTGATATCGCACTCCTTGGCATAGTGTGCCATCTCGAAGCTCTGCGCCGCTTCACTTAACAGTTGGAAGCTAGATTTAACCGCAATCGCCCCCTTAGGTGTGTCGACGCTTTGGTCAACGTCGAGCTTAGCTTTCTGACTTTGGCTAGCCAAAACTATCTTGCCACTCGCGGCATCGACAACCAACTGCGAGTCTTGCTCGCCGTAGGCTTTACCGTCGAAAGGTAAGCCAAGATCGCTGGCAAAGAGATATTGACCATATCTTGGATGGGTAGGTTCGCTGACGATCAAGAATCCTGCGTTACTAAAACCACGGTAACCTGATGCTTTTGCGGCATCGACATTGGGCGCACTCAAAAAATCGGCGGCGTAGCGCTGGTTATCGATAATCCAGCGCAACATGCCCATGGCGAGGGCCGAGTCGGTGGCGGGGCGGATCGGCAGCCAAGTATTGTTACCAGCGCAAGGTTGATTCGAGGTATTGGGTAGCATGGGTGACACCACCACATAACTGAAATTGCTGTTATTCACCCGCGCGTTAGCCAATTGTCTTGCTTGGCGTTTAAAGGGATTGCCCGATTGCTGCGGTGAAGTGCCGATAAAGAGTAAAAATTCACTATGGTCCCAATCGGGTTTTAAGTGGGCGTATTTTTTCAAATCATCCAATAAAGCGCCCGCTCCAGCACGGTAGGTAAATCCACAGTAAGCGCCGTGGTTGGCAAAGTTGCGCGTGCCAAAGCTGCTGAAGGTGAAGCGTTTGATAATGGCATCGCGGCCTTCATCGGAGGCGTTTGAGACCAGTAACTGGTTGGCCTTAGGGCCGTATTCTGGATTATTGGTATCGAGTGGCGTGGCGATATCTCGAATCGCTCTTAAGCCTTCGACTTGGCCCTCACCAAATAAATCACCGCCTTCGACGACTTCATTTAGCAATTGCTCAAAGCTAATGCTCTGCCATTGGCCGCTGCCGCGCTTACCCACGCGTTTAAGGCATTGGGTGACGCGATGTGGGCTATCTAATTGTTCTAGCATGGCATTACCGCGGGCGCAGGCGGTGGAACGTCCTTGTAGACCCTGTTCTTGAAAGGCGCTAAGCCCAACAAAGGCGGTTTTGATCGGTGTATCGAAATCGATATGTTCCCGCGATGACAACGGATGATAAGGATTGCCACTGATACGGATGATTTTATCGGTTTTTTGATCGATACGAGCGCGCACGCCGCATTTGGTCCAGCAACCTAAGCACATAGTATTGGCGATGCGTTGATCGTCATTGCTGATTAACTGACCTGACTGTAAATCGACTTTGTATTCAGGTGCTAAGGAATTGCCGTGCAGCGGATCTTGGGTCGGTTTTCCTGAAGTACCATTGACGACACCTTTACCTATTTGCGCTAATGTATGGCTATAACCCGCAGCAAATAATCCCACACCACCCGTTACAGCGGCCCCTTTGATAAAACGACGTTTACTCTTATCCATGATGGACTCCTTAATTCTGTAAACTATTTGGGTGCTCAGCGAGCAAGTTTTGCCGCAGGCGTGTGGCGAATAAGTTCGGAGACCAGCGCCATTAATGCTAACCAGAGGCCGAAGGTACCGGCTATTCCTAATAGCCCTTCGGGTCCCCAAGGCAGTTGATAGAGATAAGTCCCCGCGCCGTATTTAGGATCGGTTTGCGCTTGAATTAGCACTATCCAGCGAAATCCCCACGCAAGGTGAATGGCCGTGAGGCTGACGATTAGCATTGCAATATTGGGTAAGTGACGAATGGCGAGCATCAGTGCTAGCACGGCGAGTGTGACCAGTACCCAAATCGCAGCAAGTTGCCAGCTTGGGCTGGTTTCAAGCAATAATGCGGCTTCGGGGGCCGAGCCCTTATCGAATAACGCCCAGCCGATAAGGCATAGGGCGAACAGACCAAAGCTGGCTCTTACCCAGAGTAATAGGCTGTCTTGGGTGCGCTGTTGGTAGCCCTTTAATAGTCGATTCAGTACCACCAAAGTGCCGCAGGCGGCGAGCAGGGCACTCATTGCCATCAAAGGTGGCAGCCAATAGGTATGCCATAGTGGCCGCGCCTTAATGGCCATGGTTTCCATGCCAGTGTAGAGGGCGATACTGCAGGCACTCAGGGCCGTGAACAGTGCGATCGGCTTGATGAATTTGTCACTGTTCCAATCACCGAATCTCAATAATTGGCCTATTTTATTCACCCAATCTGAGTCTTGATTCGTGGTGTGCTTAGGCAGATATTGACGCAGTAGCAGCCAAGCAAACACTGCGCTGGTGCCCGAGAATACGGGTAGTAAAAAGGCGCCATACCACATCCAAGAATCAGGGCGAACTTGCGCATAAAAATGCCAAGCCCGCAGCGGTTGGTGTAAATCGGCGAGTAAGGCGATAGGGGCGACTATGCCTGCTGTTAACATTAAACAGGCGCAGAGCTTCAGCAATCTGTCATCGGGTTTGGGTTGGCTGAACAAATGTATTGTCGCTACCCATACGCTGGCGTAGGCGAGCCCCATCATAAAAAAGTATTGCACTGCCCAAGGTAGCCAAGTAATGGCGATATCTGGGGTAAAGATTTCTTTAATGACCATGGTGGATCTCCTCGCCAGTATCGGTAAGTAAGGTTCTAACGGGGGCTTGGCCGCTAATCTTGTCCTCAAAAGCGCTGCTCATGCCGATGTAGAACACCCGTGGCGCAGTGTTGGCCGTCGGTTTGAGCACCTTGATATCGGTTTTGTTGGCGGCGAGCAGTTGGCTTATCTGGCTGTTGGGATTATTTAGATCGCCAATCACACGGGCTTCTCCTACGCAGGTTTCGACACAGGCGGGCAGTAACCCTGCATCTAACCTGTGGGCGCAGAAGGTACATTTGTCGGCGGTATTGGTGTCGTGGTTGATAAAGCGCGCATCATAGGGGCAGGCTTGTACGCAATAGCCACAGCCAACACACCATTCATTATTGACGACCACTATGCCGTCCTTGCGCTGGAAGGTTGCGCCCGTAGGACAAACTGGGATGCAGGGTGGGTTTTCGCAGTGATTACAAAGTCTTGGTAGCATTAAAAACGCAGGCGGAGTGGTATCTTCCTGCTGCGAGACTTCATACTGCTGCACTGTGGTGCGAAATTGCCCGAGGGGCGGTTGATTCTCGATAGTGCAAGCGACGGTACAGGCTTGGCAGCCCACACAGCGGCGTAGATCGATCACCATACCGTAACGTTTACCCACTTGGTCTTCGCTGGCACTGTGCATTTGAGGGCTGCGCTTATCATCCTGTGCATACACTTGCACGACAGGGATGAGTGCGGCGCCAACACTGACGCTGGCCATTTTGCCGAGAAACTGACGTTTACTCTTGTCCATACAGATTTCCTTCACTACTTGCAGATGGCGAATAAACTGGCTCATAGACCTAGAGTTAAGGTTTATGGCGAGGTTTACAGGCATTCTGTAAAAGGGGAGGCGGCATAACTATAGTGGTTTTCCACATATCGGGTGTGGACTTGATCTAGCGCAACAAATATCCGTTAGAATAGCCTTCAAAATGCTAGGGTTTTATTTTTTGTTACTTGAGTTTGGCCTTTTCTTAGCTTGAGTTGGACTTGATTTTAGTGTGAGTGACTGGGGATAAAGGATTGCACTTCATGTTATTGAGGATGATGAAAACTGTGTTTCGCTTCGCTGTATCGCTCAAGTGGCCGTTATCGATTCTAAGCACTCCACATTCCGTGGCAATATCGAGGAAAAGGCCAAGGAACGCAGTGTTATTCCTATGCTTGCAGGCTTCGGTTAAGGTGTTTGCTGCGGAGCCACTGAATCAAAGTGCGCATTTGGGATTAACTGACCCTGAGGTTATTGCTCAAGTTGCTATCGAAGAGCCCAGTTATCAAGTGGTCGATGTTGGCGTGTTAGCCATCCGCGGTTATAAGGCAACCATCAACCGCTGGCAACCTTTGATGGGGTGGCTCGAAACCCAAATTCCCAACAGTTACTTTAGGTTACACCCTCTTACCCTCGATGAGTTAGCCAAGGGTGTTGAAACCCAAGGGCTCGATTTTGTGATCACTAACCCAGGGCAATCCGTGTTGTTGGCGCGGCAATATTCCCTTACTTGGTTGGCGACCCTGCGCAGTCCGTTAAATAATGGCGCGGCAATGCAAGTGGGCTCGGCGCTGGTGGTGCGCGCCGATTCACCCTATCACACCTTAAGTGATCTTAAGGGACGTCGACTCGGGATCGTATCGAAAAATGCCTTTGGTGGTTACTTGACCTTAGTGTACGAAGCGCAGCTAAAGGGCATAGATTTGCCTCGCTTTGTGGGTGAGATTATTCCGCTGGGGTTCCCGCTAGATAACTTGATTTATCAGTTAGATGATCAAAAAAGTGGTGATGATGCGGCGAAAGATAATCGACTGGATGCGGCTGTGGTGCCTGTGTGTCAGCTTGAGCAGATGCAGACGGAAGGTCTTATTAACATCGGCCATTATCGAGTGCTCGATAATCAAGCGCCTGCGGGATTTAATTGCCAAGTCTCGACTCACCTTTATCCCAACTGGTCTATGGCAAAGACCAATCGCGCCTCCCAGTCTCTGGCTAAAAGTGTGACTCAAGCTTTGCTGGCGCTGCCTGAAGATCATCTCGCCGCTAAGTCTGCTGATTCTGCGGGCTGGACCACGGCCGTGAGTCAGCTTGCGATCGATCAACTGCTTAAAGATCTCGATATGCATCCTTTGCAGGCACCATGGTGGCAAAGGGCGTGGCAGTGGATCAAGTTACATCAACAATGGGCTTGGCTTGTTTTGGGGATTTTGGTTTTACTCAATGTGTATCATTTTTGGCTTGAATACCGCTTTAGCCGCCGCGGCCGTGAGTTGATTAACACTCAGCGCCAGCTCAATGAAAACCGTGCGTTACTGGAACATGCCCAACGTATTGCTATCGCGGGTGAGCTTGGCGCGAGTCTCTCCCATGAACTCAATCAACCTTTGGCGGCGATTGGCCATTATTGTCATGGCGCCGAAGTGCGATTACAGCGGGGGACGAGCCCTGAGGAGTTGCAATCTGTATTGGCGCTGATCCAGCAGGAAGTCACGCGCGCCGACAATATTATCAGTCGCTTACGTAATTTACTGAAGAAGCGACCTGTGTCGAAACAACCTTTGTATCTGCATGAGTTGGTCAATGATACTGTGCCACTGCTCGCCTATGAGTTTGAACAACATCAGATAAACCTTGCCGTCAATGTAAATGGTGAACCCTATTTACAGTCCCTCGATGAAGTTGGCATGCAGCAGTTGTTGCTTAACTTGCTGAAAAACGCCTTTGACGCCTGCGTTCAGCGGTTAGAGCTTGAATCCAGTGGCACCGAACAGAGCATCACGCAAAAGCCATACACACCCACGATCGATATCGATCTTCGCTATCAAGAATGCACGCTCTTGCTGACAGTCACAGATAATGGCACAGGGTTAACCGAAGAGACCAGTCTGCTGATGCAAGCATTTTATTCCACTAAATCAGAGGGGTTAGGTTTAGGCTTAGTGATTTGCCGTGATATTGCCGAGAGCCATGGTGGGACGTTTAGCCTAGAAAGCGCTATGGGTGGCGGTTGCCAAGCGCAGGTGGCTATACCGCATAAACCTGAACCCAATGGAGCCAATAATGAGTCTTGCCTTACCTGTGTATTTAATCGATGACGATGACTCAGTGCGTCGTTCTTTGCGTTTTATGCTTGAAAGTTATGGCCTTAAGATCACCGACTTTGATAGCGCCGAAGCCTTTTTTACCGCCGTAGACTTAACACTACCGGGTTGTGCGCTGGTCGATGTGCGAATGCCGGGTTTGAGTGGCCCACAGTTGCACCTTGAATTAGTGGCAAAAAATAGTCCGCTAGCGGTGATTTATCTCACTGGCCATGGCGATGTGCCAATGGCGGTAGATGCGCTTAAATTAGGTGCGGTGGATTTTTTCCAAAAGCCCGCCGATGGCGCTAAGTTAGCCGAAGCGGTTGTCAAAGCGTTGGAACATACCAAGGCGCATCATCAAGACAATCAGTATCTTGAGACTTATCAAGCGCTCACGCCAAGGGAGCGGGAAATACTCAACCTGATTGCCCAAGGACTGAAGAACCAAGAGATCGCCGATAGTCTCTGTATTGCCATGCGCACGGTTGAGATCCACCGTGCCAATTTGATGAAAGGCATGCAAGTGGGATCGCTGGCGGAAATGATGCTGATCTACAGCCGGATCGCCGAACGCCTGCGTCTCGAATAAATCCGCTGGAATTTACCTTTTATCGCGCTAATTGCCGCTTTGTTAGCCGCCTATTTTGGCTAAGTTGTCGTATCATTGGCCGTTTGATTTGAGCCTAGCTATAGGGTTATGTTTTTGCTGAGTAATGGGCTGAGATGTGAGCCAAGGCATTAGTGCATCGCCGCTTAATTGCCAATACACTGTGATTGCCTTATTTTAGGGGCACTATTTTTAGGCCACGATTTTTAACATCACTTTTTTAAAGTGTTTATTTACAGTGACGATTTTAACGTCAGTGGCCCTCTTGGATTGTTTTCTCTTATTTGTGTAGAAGCTTCTGCAGCTTAGATAAGACTCTCCTTTTTGCATAAGGAATGAAATGGCAAGCTTGATTCGTATTGTGCTGATTGATACGCACCTTCCGGGCGTGGTGGAACTCGCCCTCAATGGTCATACCAACATTTGTGGTACTAACGCCTCGGGTAAAACGACATTACAACGTCTAGTCCCTGTTTTTTATGGCGAATACCCAAGCCGAGTGGTGCCTTCGACCCGCGACAGTTTCGAGCGTTGGTATTTGCCACACGATTCAAGCTACATCATTTACGAATATCAAAAGGCCGATGGCTTACTGTATCAAGCCGTGTTGGCCTCGGCGGGCGATGGTAAGGGCGTTAACTATCGCTTTATCGCCAAAGGTTTTGAGCTAAGCGATTATATTAAATCGCAAAATGGCGACACTATTCTGTGCCACACCATGGCGGAATTAGGCCGTGATTTAAAACGTGCCGGCATCGCCACCACTAATTTGCTTAATACCCGTGAATATCGCGCCATTATTCAAAACGATCGCACCCTATTAAGCACGGGCAGCAACCGCAGTGAACTACGCGGTTATGCTCGCCAATTTGCCCTGTGTGAGGGCGAGCATTCGCTGCGCCACATAGAAAAACTCGCCAAAGCGGTGCACTCCAAAGAAGGCAAGATGGAGACGGTCAAATCCATGATCGCCGCCATTTTAGAGGAGGACGGGGTTAATCCGCCCAGCTCACGCTTAAACCCGCAGCGCGTTGAGGCGTGGATCCGTGAGAGCCAACTTATCCAAGGCTTTGAAGTTATTCGTCCTGAGTTTGAAAAACTCGAACAAGAATTTAACCAACTACTTAGCGCCGAACTGCGTTTATCGAGTTTATCCCGTGGTTATCGCAACGATGAAACCTTAGAAGCCGATCGTCAAGATATTCAGCAAACCTTATCTAAAGAACTGAATTTAAAGCTAAGATTGCTCGATGATGAATGGAAAGAGCAGCGCGATGAGCTCAATCTCGATTTATCGGCAGCTAAGGGCGATGTGGCAAAGTGCGAGTATGAGCTCGATGCCATTGAAGATCAGCATGCTGCCTTTTTAGATGCGAACATAGAGCAAGCCAAGGCCGATCTTGAGATGCTGCCGAACTGGCGCACCGATGTTGAAAACCTAAGTGAACGCCATAAGCTGCAAACCGAGAAGCACCAAGACA
Organism: Shewanella sp. SM101; assembly: GCF_025654465.1. Lineage (NCBI taxonomy): Bacteria > Pseudomonadati > Pseudomonadota > Gammaproteobacteria > Alteromonadales > Shewanellaceae > Shewanella > Shewanella sp. SM101. The sequence goes on along the minus strand of NZ_JAKKRH010000003.1, from coordinate 61,886 downwards.
TTGAGGCGGCCTACAATGCTCGTCGCAGTAAGATTGGCGAGCAGTTAAACCGCGAGCTTGAAGGTTTGCATGCCGACCAAGACAAGCAGCGTGAAGCCCGCGATAAACAACGTGAAGTGGCGCGCACCGATATTGACGCCCTAGAGCTGCAATGGCGCAACCAAATGGATGCGGGCAAGGCTAGCTTTAGCGAGCAGGAATACCAATTCAAACTCACTGCCGCCGAGCTTAAATTGCGTGTCGATGGTGTGACTTACACCGAAGAAGAAAAGCTAAGTCTAGCGATTTTCGACGAACGTATTCACCGCGCCGACGAAGAACAAGAAAGCTGCAATGCCAAGGTTGAACGCTTAAGTAGCGATGAACGCAAGCTAAGAGCCAAACGTGACCAAGCCAACGAAGCCTTGCGTATCGCCACCTTAAGGGTGAACGAGCGTCAAACTGCGCTGGATGAACTGCACCATATGCTGTTCCCGCAATCCCACACCCTATTGGAGTTTCTGCGTAAAGAATCCCAAGGCTGGGAGCAAAGTTTAGGTAAAGTGATCGCGCCTGAACTACTGCATCGCACTGATTTACATCCAAGCTTAGTGACTGAATCGAGCGAAGCTTTCTTTGGTGTGCATTTAGATCTTAAAGCGATCGATGTGCCTGAATATGCCGCCTCCGAACAAGAGCTGCGTATTCGGTTAAGTAAAGCCGAAGAAGCCCACACTAGTGCCCAAGAAATGCAGGCCGAGGCCGAATCTCAGCTGGTGGCCATTAATGGCGAGTTAGATAATCTCAGCCGTGAACTGACCTTTGCCCGCACAGCGTACAAAAATAGCCGTGACGATCTGCGTCGCCTATTTGATGAAAAGCGCAGCGAGCAAGAGAAAATCAACAAAGCATTGAGCGAGCGCAAAGCCCATGCGGGACAAAGACTGACTCAACTCGATGGTGAGCTAAAACAACTTAAACATCAGCACGAACTCTGGCTCGAAGATCAAAAAGAGCAAGCGCTCGAAGCGCGCATGGAAAAGAATGCCTATTGGCAGGAAGTCATCGGCGCGCTCGACAACCAACTCGGCCAAATTAAAGCGACTATTGAAGGACGCCGCGAAAGCGCCAAAATCGAGCAGAAAGCCTGCGAGACTTGGTACAAAAACGAGCTTAAATCCCGCGGTGTGGATGAGGATAATATCCTCAAACTCAAGCAACAAATTCGTGAGTTAGAAACCAAAATCAGCCGCGCCGAGCAGCGTCGTAGCGACGTACTGCGCTTTGACGATTGGTATCAACACACTTGGCTTGCGCGCAAACCTAAACTGCAAACTCAGCTTAGCGATGTGAAGCGCGCGGTATCGGAAATCGATCAACAGCTTAAGGCGAAAACTCAGGATGTTAAGGCCCGTCGTCAACAACTTGAAACCGAGCGTAAAGCGTCCGATGCGGCGCAGGTTGAAGCTTCTGAAAACTTAACGAAGTTACGCGCCGTAATGCGCAAATTGGCCGAGCTTAAGTTACCTGCCAATAACGAAGAAGCCCAAGGCAGCCTAGGCGAGCGTCTGCGCCAAGGTGAAGATTTGCTGCTAAAACGCGATTACCTGATGGGGTCAGTGAAGCAATATGTGGAGCATTTTGACTCAGTGATCGCCAGCAAGTCAGGTTCGGGCCTTGCCGAAACCTGGGAGCGTGCCCGCGAAGAATCGAGCTTTATCAACGATAAAGGTATTCGTCTGCTGGATTACCGTAAGTTAGTGCCACAGCTTGAGCAATTGCTGAACGTGATCGTGCCGCAATCGATTACTGCGCTGCGTGAGCAAGGACGGATTTTCGGCGTCGATTTAACCGCCTTCTACGATGTGTTAGCCGATATCGACCGCCGCATTGCCTCCCAAAGTGCGCGCATTACCCGCGAAGTGGGCGAAGAGTTATTCCTCGATGGCGTGTCTGAATCGGCTGTGCGTATTCGCTCGCGCATCAGTGAGTTAGAGTTCTGGCCTGAGCTTGAGCAGTTCGTAAAAGCCTTTAAGCATTGGAAAGCCGATGGTTTTAATGGCTTGCCCGATGAGGATTACACCAACAGCATGCGCCGTGCCTTAGACATTATCGGCCGCGCCGCGTTAACTGGGGGCATCTCTAAGTTGCTGGAAATCGAGCTGCGCCTTAAAGAAGGTAACAGCGACTTGATCATCCGCACCGATAGACAACTTAACGAATCCTCAAGCCACGGTATGGCGTATCTGATTTTGTGTAAGTTCTTGTTGGCATTCACGCGCTTGCTGCGTGGACGCGCCGATGTGACCATTCACTGGCCAATTGATGAGTTGGGCACTTTGCACCATACCAACGTGAAGAAGATTTTCGACGCCTGCGAAAACAACAATATTTGTGTGCTGGGCGCCTTCCCGAACCCTGAGTCTGAGGTGCTGAACTTGTTCGCCAACCGTTACATTATCAACAAACAAACTAAGAAGTTGCAGGTGGTAAAACCTAAGGTCAACCCAATAGCAGACATGTTGAACAAGCGTTTGTCGAAGGAGGCCATCTAATGAGCGATGCAACCCAAACCGTATTAGTTGGCACTGGCGCTTTGATTGAGCTGTTACTCAAGGGCGAGTTTATTTGCCGCACCACCAATGAAGAAGGCTGGCGCGCCCTTAAAAATAGCAGCACCCGCGAGCGGGTCGAAGCCTATTTAAACCAGATCAACCGTACCGTGGCGTCTGCCGCAGAAGGTGATGTGTTCTTCTGCGGTTATTTGCAGCTCGGCGATGCCGAACGTAAAGTGATTTCATCGCAGTTTAAAGATATCTGTCAGGCATTGATCCAGTTGGTGGAATGGTTGGTATTAGTGCAAGAAGCCAGTGGCCAAGATGCGCCGCTGAGCGAAGGTGCGCCCGTGCGTTTAACCGAGCTGCAAAGCCGTATCGAAGACACGCCAGCGTTCCGTGAGCAGTTAGCCAAACTCAGCCAATATCGTTTATTTGGCTCAACTAGCACTAACAGCGATGCGCAAATCAAATTAGTCTTCAAACGCTTAGTCGAACTCGGCTATTTAGTACGACCCAATGCGGAGAAGCAAATTTATATCGCCACGGGCAAGCTGGATTATCTGTATGAAGTTATTCGTTTTATCGATGAAACCGAAGGTTTAAGCCTAGAAGCGCAGGCGGAAACGGCGACCCAGCGGGACTTAATCTAATGTTGGCACGATTAAACCTAGGTAAAAGCTGCGACCAAGGAGGCCGTGATGAGCAGTAACTTACATCAGGCGGGGGTTAAGCTGCTCAAGCAGTTAGGTCGCCATGCTGACATCATTATGGACACCTATTTGGCGGGCTCTCTTAACGAGGATGCGCACGATCCAAGCGTGGTTGAAAAGCTTAAACAGGCAGGGATTTTATGGCGGCCAGAGCCAGATCAGGAGCTGAGGCTTAAGCGTTCTGTGCGTGCCTTGCTCGAAGAAGGCTTAAGTGACGAGCGCAATCGCCAAATCGACTCTAATGTGGGTTCGGCCTTAGCGACCATTAAAACCTTGGCTGACCATTATAAAGAGGCGCGTCACTGCTCAGATTACAGCGCCGCCGAGGCCTACTTGTCGGATTTGAGCGAGCATGTTTATAGTTTCGCCGACAGTCTGCGTTATTCGATCCGTGTGCTCTGGGGCCGGATCAATAACGAGTTCGGTTACGTTGGTACGATCAACGCTAAGATCCGCGAAAACGAATTAGCCCAAAGCCAAGTGTCTGAATTGCTTAATGGCTTAGAGATGTTCCAGTTTAGTGAACTAGGCGAAATCGCTGGCGATATCCGTGAACTGCGCAAGCTCTTAGTGACGACTTTGCAGGAAACCATGAGCGACTGTGCCCAGGAACTGAGCGTAGTGCAGGGGCGTTTACTCGAACTCTTAGGACGCTTCAGACAAATCCGTGGGCGTACCCGTTTGCTCAAGGGCTGGTTGCTCTACACTGATTTGCATCCGGATTATCGTCCTGCAGACCATGTGTCCCACAAGGAGATTCCGAGTCTATTCAATCGCGCCGAAGTCTTGCTCGCCCCCGCATCGGTGGACGTACATAACGCCAGCCAAGAGCTGGAGTTAATGAATATTGTCGCCCATATCAAGGCCATCAGCCGCAATCCTGTGATTGCGGCGGTGCGTGAGCATGATGTATCCGTGTCTATCACCCAAAGTGAAGACTTCGATGTGCCCGATAATCCGCTTAAACAGGCGGTGGACGAATATTTTGTCGATGTGATTGAGTCTGGCCTGCGCCAATCGGCGCTGGAATATCTGGCGGATAAAGCCCTGCCTTGGGACGCCGAAAGCTGGATTTATCAAGTGATTGGCGGCTACGAAGGTCTGCCCGATGAACACAAGGCTTATTTTGAGCTTGAGCCATTGGGTGAACCGCATCCCATCTATAGCGGCAACTTTATTATTCGCGATGTTGAGTTATGGCTCGCCTAGGCCAGCAACAACTACAGCTTTTACAGAACGCTTATCAAAAGCGTTCTGTAAAAGTGAAACTCACGGCTAACTGGCGCGCGATTTACCGCGAGTTAGAAGTGGGCGAGTTAGACGAGTCTGAAAAGTATCTGTGTTTTGCGCCCAAAGATTTCGAACTGCTAAGGCAAAGCGTGTTGGCGTTAATGGGGCTTGATTTAAGGCAGCTTGATTTTAATGTCGATCGCATGTCGATGTCCGTCAAAAGTCACGATGAAAAGCTCGCTAAGATCCGCCCTGAAGCCGAATACGTTTTGATGAAGTATCTGGGTTTCGAATCTTCACCAACTGGGATTTCAACTCGCACATCACTGCGTATTCCTTTGGATGAAGCACAAAAGCATTGCCATGAACTCAATGTCGCAGCCATCCTGGTGATTGAAAACTTGGATGTATTTGATGTTATCCATCAAGCGTGTTTACCTGAGAATTTAACCCATGTGATGGTTATCTACCGAGGTAGCGGTCATCATTCCCCGATTGGCGTGCGGCATTTTTTGCAAGCGATGGCAGATAAATTACCGATCATTGCCTTTACCGACTTAGATCCCGCAGGGCTACAAATCGCCCATACCTTAATGGGTGTGACCCATTGCCTTGTGCCACAACTTGCGCTGACAGCACCTGCTGAGTTATTGGCAATAGCACAAATTAATTCTACTGATGATTTCGACAAGCAAGCGAAACAGGCTAAGTATTTGCAAAATGCCGAGTTAAAGCATTGGCAAAAATTAGCCGTTTGGCTAAATCAACACCGTATTAGTATCAAACAGCAACACCTGCTGGCTCGCGGACTTGAACTAGTGTTAGTGCCATATATTTAGCTGTCATCCCTTTCATCTCTCTGCTTTATAACAATTAACTGGTTTTAAATCCTGTTAAAAACTTAAATTCAGTTATTAAGTCTGGGTTTTATCTGGCTATTGTTTCTTATATGTTTAATTTGATGTTATTTGGTGTTTATTTTGTTTATTTATACTGGTTTAAATATATTTTGTTAGTGCTCAAATATTGTGCTTATAAATTTTTTATGGTTTAAAATCAGTTTGTTACTATTTTCTGTGATGGTGTTAACTTAATTCAAGATGAAAAAATGAAATTTATTCATTGAATTAACGGCTAGCATGTTTCACTATCCCCGCCTGAGCCAAAAATGGATTGGCAATTGTGCTCATCATGGAAGATGAATAACAAATAAATGACCTTTCTGGGGAAATCACAAGCATGATGAAATCACTTTCGACGCGGATCTTTATTGGTCTGTTTGCCGGCCTTATTTTCGGCACAATAGTGCAATACTTCTTAAACGATATCGGTTTTTTCTCGGGTAATTTAGTCGAGCTTGCCGGTGGCGTTGGTACTATGTTCGTCAATATGATCATGATGCTGGTTGTGCCACTCGTGTTTGTGAGCATCGTTTGTGGTGTCTGTGAGCTGCAAGATCTCAAAAGTTTTGGCCGCTTGGGCGGTAAGACCTTCGGTTTTTATATCATCAATACTGTCGTCGCAATCGCGACCGCATTATTAGTGGTGCTGCTACTCGAACCCGGTAAAGGTGTAGATATGAGCAGCACAGATGGCGTAGCGATTACAGCAACTGAATTGCCAAGCCTGATGGCGTTGGTGATCGACATAGTCCCACGTAATCCTGTGACGGCTTTTATGTCGGGCAATATGCTACAAGTGATCTTTATGGCCTTGTTGCTTGGCGGTGTGATTAAGTCCCTTGGGGAGCATGTTGCGGGTGCTGTCCAAGGTTTTCAAACCGCCAATAAAATCATGATGAAATTGATTTCTGTGGTGATGAGTCTTGCGCCCTATGGTGTATTTGCCTTGATGTTTAAACTTGGCGCGACCTTAGATGCCAGTGTGTTTATGAGTGTTGTTGAGTATATGGTGCTGATCCTCGCGCTGCTGCTACTGTGGATTTTTGTGGTTTATCCTATGGCAGTGGGGATATTTACCCCAATTTCAGCCAAAACCTTCCGCGAGAAGACCCAAGAGCAAGTGCTGTTTTCACTCTCGACCGCAAGCTCAAATGCGACTATTCCCGTGACCATGCGTACTTTAACGGACAAGTTAGGCGTGAATCGTGCTGTTGCTGGTTTTGGCGTTCCGCTGGGGGCGACCATGAACATGGGCGGTGTGGCGATTTATATCACTATTGCGATTTTCTTTGTCGCCAACGCCTTTGGCATGCCCATTACCACTGAGCAATTGCCTTCGCTGTTATTTAGTGTCTTCCTATTATCTGTTGGTGCGGGCGGTGTTCCCGGTGGCGGCATGGTGATGATAGGTGTGTTAATCCATCAAATGGGATTACCGATTGAAGCCTTTGCGATTGTGGCAGCGCTGGATCGTATTATTGATATGGTGCTGACGTCCTGTAACGTGGTTGGTGATACTGCGGTGTTGACCATAGTGGATCAAACCGAGAAAGTGCATCAGCTTGAGTCGGCGAAGAGTTAATGTGCCATTAAGTCGTATTCTATAAAAACAAAAGCCACTGAAAACAGTGGCTTTTTTTATGAACTTATATAGGCCTAGGTGCCTATTGGACACAATCTTGTTTCAGCTTAGCAACTGCATCGGCAAAGCCTACGGCGACTATGTTTGAGCTAGTGTATTTACTTGATCTGAAGGAAATGGCTTCAAGGTGTAAGTTTGGAGATTGGATCGTACTTAAACTTTTCCACAGGTCTGAATTAGTTTTGTTCCCGCTGCTGAAATTCATCAGTGAGCCAGTGCCATGCAATTTCAGTTTAGTTTGTTCGCCACTGGTAATGATGAGTACGCTAGGATCCCCATAAAATGCAAAGGATTCCGACATAGTGACATTAATGCTAGGTTGTAGATCTCCAACGGAACAGGCCAAGGTTAATTTGAGATTTTTATCGATAAAATCGATGTTATGACTCTTCAGTGGTATTCCTTCTGCGTTTAGAGTTGAGGCCAAATCTTCCTTGGCATGGGCGTAGCCAATATGGCTGACGAGCATGAGAGCCAGTAACTGTGTTTTCACTTTACTACCTTGCGATTACAGGGATGTTTATTTGCAAATAGATGCATTGGTGACGAGTTTGTCAAAAAGGTGGCGATTATAGATTTTTTTGACACCTTTGGGTAAGTATTTTTAATAGATTTAAACCGTATGACTGATATCCAAATATTTAACACAACAAGTGAAAGAATAGATATTACAAATAGCTGTATTAGGATTTAAATAAGTACTGATTAATGAGTCAACAAGGTGAAAATAAAGTTAGGATGTGTGGGATCAGTCACGCGTTAAATAATGGGAATGATGTTCCTATTAAGCTTGCTTTACGGTTTAACTTTGTAAAAAGCCACTCAAAAGAGTGGCTTTTTAATTTAGCAGAAACGAATAAAACGTTATCTTCGATTAGGTTTTGCTCTCAAAACCATCCACAGCGTTAACACCGTGATCGCTCCACTTATAAGGCTTGAACTTGCTACTTACCAGTGCGAGTCATTTTATCCAGATAGCCCATGGCAAAGGCTGATAATACAAAGGTGATGTGTATTAACAGATACCACATGATTTTGTCGTTATCGATATTCTTCACATCCATAAAGATTTTCAGTAGGTGAATAGACGAAATCGCCACAATCGACGCCGCCACTTTGTTTTTCAGTGAGCCAGAATCTAATTTACCCAGCCAACTTAGCTTCTCACTGTCTTCGCCCACATCCAGCTGCGAGACGAAATTCTCATAGCCAGAAAACATCACCATCACAATCAGGCCGCCCACGAGGGTGATATCAATCAAGGACAGGGTCACCAGCACTAAATCCACTTCAGTCATCTCAAAAATGATCGGCAGAATATGGAAGATCTCTTGGAAGAATTTAATGCCTAAGCCCAATAAAACAAAGCTGAGTCCCAAATAAATTGGCGCCATAATCCAGCGCGATGCATACATTAATTTTTCAAATATTTGTTCCATAATCCATTAAACCCTTTATCTAAAATGCGGTAAAAAAATCGAGTCACTAATGATTAAAACAGTAACATAATGCACTTTATGCGCGCTATTACCCAATCACAATGGCGTGAGTTATATGCTGTTATTGTGTTTTTTTGTAACCTCTGTGGTTATTTAAACCCTATGTTAGGTGTTAGTAGCGCCACATCGTTTAATTTGCACTGCCTTTGATATGTCTGAACGTCGCTTTTTTCAACCTAATACCAAGTAAATTCAGCCATGGATGATCATTTTTCTTGGCATTTTAGGGCTTTGATGAAGGAAGTGACATTTGTCATCCTAGATTGCTGACAACTCACACTGCCGTGATGGACATTTTACGCAGATACTTAAGTCATCTAAACAAGGAGGCTTAATCATGCAACATAAATCACTGGACCAACAATTAATCGAATACCGTCAACAACGTGCTTTAGCTATGCCTTTATCCGGCATGATTGTGTGGAGCTTACTGTTTATATTGAGCTTTGTATTACTTCCTTCGCAGTTGGTTATGGCTGTCTTTATCGGTACTGGTTCTATTATCTACCTTGCCATGGGTATTTCGCGGCTGACGGGCGAGAATATCTCGTTTAAGAAAAGCGCTGAGCGTAATTGGTTTGAGACGGTGTTTCTCGCTGCGATGGGGATGAGTTTTTTAACCTTTAGCATCAGTATTCCCTTTTTTATGGAAAATTATCTGGCTTTGCCTTTCGCCCTTGCGGTGCAAACAGGTTTAATGTGGTTAGTCCACGGTGTTTTAGCTGCGCAAAAGGTGGCCATAATGCATGCGATAGTGCGCACCTTAGCCTGTGTGGCAGCTTTCATGCTCTGGCCCGAGCTGAGCTTTCAAATTCAGCCTCTAATCGTGGTGTTTTGTTATGGTTTTTCAATTCCCGTGATGCAGCGCCGTTGGAAGATTCAGCAAAATCTGTGTGCTAGCAATTAGTGGGTTATTTTTGGGTTATTGTGTAGATTTTGGCTTTGCGGCCTAATGGCCGAGGTGAATCAAAGTCGTGGGGCTTCACACCTGACGCTTAATCAAGAGTCTAACAAGGTGATCTCGCCCCTAAATGCCACTAGATCGATTTGTATGTCTGCCAGCGCACAGAGCTCAAACTGGTGTTATTGCATTATGGTTATTACCCTGCACTTTTTGCAGTGTGAAGGAGCTTATAATGCAAACCATGAAACTTACGTTCGTTACCGCTGGTGTTGTACTCGTTGGTAGTTTGCTGCTTAACGGTTGTGATAGTGGCAATGTGAATACCCAAACAGGTACACCAGACTTAACTGTAACAACCGAGGATGGTACTGGTGATGATATTAAAATTGCCACAGCAGTTAATACTGCGTTGATCGCTGATCAGCAGCTACAAAATTTAGATATTCAGATAGAAACCCGCAAGGGCGATGTCACCATTTCCGGCAATGTAAATAGCCAAGCTCAGAAAGACCAAGCTGAACGGGTGACGGCTGCAACCTCTGGTGTGCACTCGGTAAATAATCGGTTGGAAGTAAAATAGCAATGTCAGTAAAGCCGCCTGTTTGATGTATTCAATTGACAGACGACAAACAGGAGCGGCAGCTCTTATCTGGCTTTAATTCACCGCTTATGCCACAAAATACCAATCCCCGCCAACCATGCTGCGGGGCGTTGGCCTTCTTGATTTATAAATGTGTGAGTCCAGCTATGGTCACTCACGCTGGCCTTGCGGCTGCTGTGGCTGATTTGTGCTTTGGAGTTTGTACCCGTCGTGACTTTCTTTGCGCCACATTTCGCACTTGCTACGTAGCTTTTGGCTTTGTGGCCTTACGGCCGAGGTGAATCAAGGTCGTGGGGCTTCACCCCACAACCTTCTCGGCCGCAAGGCCGTATAAATAACAAAAAAGCCACTGTGGTCAGTGGCTTTTATCCTAAAAATCAGAATCTAAGCGATTCTGCTTAGTCCAGACTTGGTTCTTCGCTGTAATCAATACCGTGGTAGCTCAGGCAAGCGTCGACTTCGTTGCTGCTGCCTAGGATGACGGCAACACGTTGGTGAATTTGAGTTGGTTGAATATCCAAAATGGTTTCATAACCGGTAGAAGCCTTACCGCCAGCTTGTTCGACTAAGAAGGCCATTGGGTTGGCTTCGTACATCAAGCGCAGTTTGTACGGTTTTTTAGGATCTTTATTGTCGGTTGGGTAGGTGAAAATACCACCGCGAGATAGCACGCGGTGTACATCGCCGACCATGGCCGCAATCCAGCGCATGTTGAATGATTTTTCGCGTGGGCCAATTTTACCGAGCAGTAAATCGGCAATATAGGTCTGCATTGGCGCTTCCCAAAAACGCTGGTTCGACATGTTAATGGCAAACTCTTGGGTATCTGGGTTAATGCTCATGGCGGCGTTAGTCAGTAAAAACTCATTGGTTTCTGGGTGCAAAGTAAAGAGTTGCACGCCTTGGCCCGTGGTTAATGCCAGCATGGTTGATGGGCCATAAAGTACATAACCTGCGGCTAATTGGGCGCGGCCAGATTGTAAAAAGCTGGTTTCAGTCAGCTCGCCAGCAGGCGCGGGCAGGACGGAGAAAATGGTGCCGACTAATGAGTTGATATCGATATTAGATGAGCCATCTAGTGGATCGAAACACACCAGATATTGACCATTTTGACTGACTTCAACCACATGATCTTCTTCTTCCGACGCTAAACCGCGCACTGTACCGTCAGCTTTTAAAGCATCTTTAAGCATATCGTTGGTGATGATATCCAGTTTTTTCTGGGTTTCACCTTGGACGTTTTCTTGCTCAGTCGCGCCTAACACGCCCGCAAGTGCACCGTGGCGAACGGCATGGCTAATGGCTTTTGAGGTGTCGGCTAAGGTTAAAATCAAGTGAGAGAGGGAGTCGTTCACTGCCTGTGAGGTCAGGTGCTGGGCCAGAGTCTGCATGTTATGTCCTTTAGAGGTTCAACAATGAGGTCAATTTCGTTATTTGCCGCGAATGATAACTCAGTTAGTCGACAATTTCAGCGATGTTGCTGATGCTTTTAGCGAATATTAAGGCTTTTAGGGATTATTTGGATTGAGCTTGGCGCAAGGGCCTAATTTGTATCGGCATATTGCATGCTATTTCTATTTAGGGTTTGCCTCTGGCACAATGTCGGCTTGTTTTTAATCGCTGACATCTTAGGCGATTATGCTCCCAAGGAATAATAATGATTAAAAATAGGTTAACTTGGTTCCCTGCGTGCTCACTTAAGGTGCGCGCCGTTCCCCTACTGATAGCGAGCCAAATGGCCATGATTTCGACAGCTATGTTTTCAATTACCCCAGCTTTTGCAATGGAAGGCGGCAAACTGCCACTGACGATTGAGCGAATGAATGCCTCGCCCGCATTAGCGGGCACCAGTCCTCGTGGTTTGAAACTGTCACCCGATGGTCAGCGTGTCACTTATCTTGCGGGCCGTAAAGACAATCAAAACTTTTATGATCTCTGGCAGATGGATGTAAAGACGGGTAAATCTAGCCTATTGCTCAATGCCGATAAGTTGGCAAGCAATGAATTATCCGATGAAGAAAAAGCCCGCCGCGAGCGCCAACGTATTTATGGCGAAGGCATTATGGAGTACTTCTGGGCCGATGATAGCCAAGCGCTATTAATTCCGGCTGCTGGTAATCTGTATTATTTTTCATTAGTGGATAACAGTGTCAGCCAACTTCCCATTGGCGAAGGGTTTGCCACAGATGCGCGCCTATCGCCCAAGGGCAATTTTGTGTCTTTCGTGCGGGATCAAAATCTGTATGTGTTAGATCTGGCGACCAAAAAACTCCAAGCTATGACGACCGATGGCGGCGGGGCGATTAAAAATGCCATGGCCGAGTTTGTCGCTCAGGAGGAAATGGATCGCATGACAGGTTATTGGTGGGCGCCCGATGAATCGGCTATCGCCTTCACCCGTATTGATGAGTCCGGTGTCGAGCAAGTAACCCGTAACGAAATCTATGCTGACGGTATTAAACTTACTGAGCAGCGCTATCCCTATGCCGGCAAAAACAACGTCGATATCGCCCTCGGTGTGGTCACGTTAAAAGATAAGGCTATCAATTGGGTGAAGCTGCGCGAAGAGAACAGCGAAGACAATAGCAAAGATATTTACCTGCCGCGGGTCGATTGGCTGCCCGATAGCAAACATTTGTCGTTCCAGTGGCAGAGTCGCGATCAACATAAGCTAGATTTGCAACTGGTGGCGTTAGATTCACTGACTAAACCAAAAACCTTAGTGAAAGAACGCAGCGATGCTTGGGTAAACCTTAATAACGATCTGCACTTCTTAAAGCAGCAGTCGGCCTTTATTTGGGCATCTGAGCGAGATGGTTTTAATCATCTGTATCTTTTTGACTTAAAAGGCAAACTTAAAACCCAATTGACTCAGGGCGAGTGGGCTGTCGATGCGTTGGAATACATAGATGAAACCGCTGGTTGGGTATATTTCACTGGCCGCAAAGATACGCCAATCGAGAAACAACTTTATCGCGTGCCTTTAGCGGGTGGCAAGGTTGAGCGGGTAAGCAAGCAAGCGGGCATGCACGATCCTGTGTTTGCCGACAATCAAAGTGTGTATCTGGATTATTTCAATAGCTTATCTCAGCCACCGCAGATCAGTTTACACGGTGAGAAGGGCCAACAACTGGCTTGGGTTGAGCAAAATGAAGTCAAGCAAGGCCATCCTTTATATGACTATGCGGGTCTGTGGCAACTCCCTGAATTTGGTGAACTGAAAGCCGAAGATGGCCAAGTGTTGCAAACCCGTTTATTCAAACCTGTGCCGTTTGATGCGAGCAAGAAATACCCTGTCGTTGTACGGGTTTACGGTGGGCCGCACGCACAGTTAGTGACCAACAGTTGGAGCGAGCAGGACTACTTTACCCAGTATCTTGTTCAACAAGGCTATGTGGTGTTCCAGTTGGATAACCGCGGCAGCGCCCACAGGGGCACAAAGTTTGAGCAAGTGATTTACCGTCACTTGGGTGAAGCTGAAGTCAAGGATCAAAAAGTGGGAGTGGACTATTTACGGAGTCTGCCATTTGTCGATGCCGATAATGTAGCAATTTACGGCCACAGCTACGGTGGTTACATGGCCTTGATGAGTCTATTTAAGGCGCCAGATTACTTTAAAGCCGCGATTTCGGGCGCGCCTGTAACCGACTGGCGCTTATATGACACCCATTATACTGAGCGTTACTTAGCCCATCCTGAGGGGAATGAAAAGGGTTATGAAGCCAGCAGCGTGTTTCCCTATGTGAAAAACTATCAATCGGGTCTGTTGATGTATCACGGTATGGCCGATGATAACGTCTTGTTTGAAAACAGCACTCGGGTTTATAAGGCGCTGCAGGATGAAGGGAAATTATTCCAGATGATCGATTATCCTGGATCTAAACATTCGATGCGTGGCGAGAAAGTGCGTAATCACTTATATCGCTCACTGGCCGATTTCCTAGATAGGCAGTTGAAAAACGCCAAATAGTAGGCATAAAAAAACCAGATCCTAGGATCTGGTTTTTTGTGAATCGATTCTTATCAAACCAATTAATGCGGATGTCGCTTAGCGGGTGATTAGCCTTCTAAGTTACCGCAAAAACGATAGCCTTCACCGTGAATAGTCGCGATGATTTCTGGCGTATCTGGCAAGCTTTCGAAATGCTTACGGATACGACGGATAGTCACGTCTACAGTACGATCGTGTGGCTTAAGTTCACGGCCGGTCATTTTCATCAGTAGATCGGCACGAGTCAAAATTTTGCCTGGGTTTTCAACAAAGTGCAGCATAGCGCGGAACTCGCTACGTGGCAGTTTGTAAGATTCACCCTGTGGGCTCACTAATGAACGGCTGTTGATCTCTAAGCTCCAATCATTGAAGCGGTAGTATTCTACTGAGCTCTTTTCTTCGACTTCAGCGCCAGCGCTGTTGACACGAGTCAGAAGGTTACGAGCACGAATCGTTAATTCACGAGGGTTGAACGGCTTGGTAATATAATCGTCCGCGCCAATTTCAAGTCCAAGAATTTTGTCGACTTCGTTGTCACGACCTGTCAGGAAGATAAGACCGATGTTGTTGATTTCACGTAGTTCACGTGCCAACAATAGACCATTCTTACCTGGCAAGTTAATGTCCATAACGACCAAGTTAATTTTGTTTTCCTGCATAGCCTTATGCATTTCTGCGCCATCATTGGCCTCAGTTACCACATACCCTTCTGCCTCGAAAATACTTCTCAGCGTGTTACGGGTAACGGCTTCATCTTCAACGATCAGAATGTGCGGATTTTGCATATTATTTACCTAAATTTTAATCAGTTTATACTAACCAATAAGAGCAACTTACTTCGGGCTCTTATATTCATAAAAGCGTTGATACTTCCTTGAACTGCTTTGTGCTCAAAAGGAAAATCTTTACGGTGACATCTATATCTGGATGTAGATTAAGTGCACGTTTAAGTGTAATACGAGAAAACGTAATCAGTACCAACTTCGATAAGCAATAGTTAGAATAAGTTCCTTAACTATTGTTTTTTTTAAATGTTTAAAAGACAAATCAAATGTAGAACAGATTTTAAACAGATGCCCGGTCAGTTCACGTTACTTTAAGCGATATATGTAACAAACTGTATTGAACGATAAGCATCTTGCTCAATCTGTTTCAACTCACCAGTACGTACATTGTACTCGTTTTAGTCATTTGTTAACAAATGAAATGTTAACAAATTTTAGGTGAGCAGGGGTTTTTACCATGATATTTACTTTAGCTATTGATTAGTATAACTAATGTATTTCTTATTCCTGTGAGCCAGTTCACGCCTCTTTGGATTTTACAATCACTCTGCTACACTAACTTGGGTTCATTTTTCGACTAGACTACCAATGGACAATACGACTCAAAATTTGTGGCAATGTTACCAAGCGCCGTTGTTTTTGCTGACTCAAGCATTATCCTGTGATTTTTCCTTTGCTGTTATTACCGCTCATAATCCCGCTTCAAAGCTTCTCTCTCCTAGCCAAAACCGTTTACTCGATCGCCAACTTCTCCGTGAAATTGAATTACTCGGTAGCCCTTATCGTGCTTTAGTGGGCGCAGCACCGGATTTATCCCACATGGAAAAAAGTTGGGCCGTGTTTATCGATAGAACGATGGCATTGCAATTGGGTAAGAAATTTAATCAATATGCGATTTATGTTGTCGAACAAGGGGATGTGAGCTTAGTGCCTTGCATCTTGGATGGACATGATGAAGTGTGTTTAGGCAAATTTAGAGATTATGTGCAGCTGGTATACGAGCTACCCGATTTGAACATTTAGTTGTTTTCAAAAGATTTTATTTAAATTGTTCATTTGTTATGAAATTAGCATTGACTTCATTAGGGGTTTATTGCTACTTTTTTCGTCCCTTTCCTAGGAAAGGAACAGAAGAGGAGCGTTAACTAGGTAGTCGGTCAGAGGAGCACAAACTCCAGCGATGACTGATGAGGGAGATTAACGCCGAGGCATAGATATGGTTGCTGCATGTTTATGTCGGTCGCTCAGGCTGAATCCTGACGATTGTCACCTGTAATTGGTGGAGAGCTTCTGGTGACGATTGCTGTTTCCCTTCTTTTGGGGTGCGTTATCATTGAGCACCAGGCTCTTCGAACGAAGTCAGTTCGGAGTGTGATCATGTTAGTTAATCAATATCTTATTCAATCTGCATTTATTTGTTGCCCTACGTGTTTCACGGAGGTGCGCTAATGTCCCTCGTTGTCGCAAAATTTGGTGGCACCTCAGTCGCCGACTATAACGCTATGAATCGCTGTGCCGACATAGTGTTAGCTAATCCTCATTGCCGTTTAGTCGTGGTCAGCGCTTCGAGCGGCGTGACAAATCTACTAGTAGAATTGACCCAAGAATCGATCAACGACGATGGCCGATTACAGCGATTAAAACAAATTGCCCAAATTCAATATGCGATTTTAGATAAGCTCGGTCGTCCTAACGATGTGGCCGCCGCATTAGATAAATTATTGAGTCGCATGTCAGTATTGAGTGAAGCGCTTGCATCACAACGCAGCAAAGCGACTATGGATGAGTTGTTGTCCCTCGGTGAGCAATGTTCTTCAGCGTTGTTTTCGGCGGTGATCCGTGAGAAAGGTGTCAACTCAAGTGCCTTCGATGTGCGCCGAGTGTTACGTACTGACAGCCACTTTGGCCGAGCCGAACCTCAGGTCGAGCAGATTGCGACTCTAGCTCGTGATTATCTACAGCCACTATTAGCGGAACAAGTGATTGTCACGCAAGGCTTTATCGGTGCCGATGAAGCGGGACAAACAACAACGTTAGGTCGTGGTGGTAGTGATTATTCTGCTGCACTGTTAGCTGAAGCGTTACGCGCCTCAGCGGTAGAGATTTGGACCGATGTCGCTGGGATTTATACAACGGATCCTCGTTTGGCGCCCAATGCCTTTCCGATTGCCGAGATCAGTTTCAATGAGGCTGCCGAGATGGCGACCTTTGGTGCCAAGGTATTGCATCCAGCGACTATTCTTCCTGCCGTTCGTCAGCAAATTCAAGTGTTTGTGGGTTCAAGTAAAGAGCCTGAAAAGGGCGGAACTTGGATCCGTCATCAAGTGGAAGATGCGCCCGTATTCCGCGCTGTGGCTTTGCGCCGCGATCAAACCCTATTAAATCTTCACAGCTTGCAAATGTTGCATGCGCAGGGCTTTTTAGCGGAAACCTTTGCGACATTAGCGCGACATAAGATCAGTGTGGATTTGATTACCACATCAGAAGTGAATGTGTCTCTAACCCTAGATAAAACTGGTTCGGATTCAAGTGGACAAGGTCTGTTGAGTGAGGCATTGCTGCAAGAATTATCACAGCATTGTCGTGTGCGAGTTGAAGATGGATTGGCCTTAGTGGCGATTATCGGTAATCGTATTGCGACGACGCCGGGTATTTGTCGTCGTGTGTTTGAAGTGTTAGAACCACACAATGTGCGGATGATTTGCCAAGGTGCCAGCCCACATAATCTGTGTGTGTTAGTGGCAGAATCGGAAGCGGCGCAAGTGGTTAAATCGCTGCATCAAAATCTGTTCGAAGGCGTTTAGTATGTTGCCGACAACATCGTCTCTGCAAATCGGGGAGCTTGCCGCAGGGCAAGCACTCACTTTGCCTATCTACCATTTCAAACCGAGTGACGATAAGGCGACTGGCCCCAAAGTGTATATTCAGGCCAATGTCCACGGTGCTGAAGTACAAGGGAATGCGGTGATTTATCAGTTGATGAAGCAGCTTGAACACTGTGACATCCGCGGCGAAATCACCTTAGTGCCATTGGCGAATCCACTCGGGATCAACCAAAAAAGTGGTGAGTTTACCCTTGGCCGATTTGATCCTATTACGGGGGCGAATTGGAATCGTGAGTATTTGAATCATGCTATTGATTTGCCGACTTGGTATGGGGAACATGCCAAGCTGAGTGATAGCGAGCTGATCCAAGCCTATCGCAGTACTTTGGTTGAAGCTTGTCAGCAAAAATTGCGTCATGAATGGGGCATTACAACCGGCCATAGGCTTGCGGTTAACCTGCAGATTATGGCCCATGGTGCGGATATAGTGCTCGATCTGCACACAGGTCCTAAGTCTTGTAAGCACTTGTATTGTCCTGAATATGACTTAGCTGCTGCGCAGTTTTTGTCGATCCCTTATACGCTCATTATCCCCAATGCCTTTGGTGGCGCCATGGATGAGGCTGCGTTTTGTCCTTGGTGGCAATTGAGTGATTTTGCAAAATCTCAAGGGCGCGATTTAGGGGTTGCAGTGTCAGCGTTAACCTTGGAATTGGCGAGCCAAGAGCGCGTCTGTCTTGAGGATGCACGGGTTGATGCACAAGGGATTTTGGCATATTTAAGCCACCGAGGCGTGATCGCTGAAACCGTTGCACCCGCTAAAATGCAGCGCTTTGGTTGTTATCTAAAAGACTATAAAAAATATCACGCGCCAAGTTCTGGCTTAGTGGAATACCTTGCACCTGTGGGTGAGCCATTGGCTGCGGGGCAGCCCTTAGTGAATTTGCTGCGAATGGATTTATATGGTACGGCTGATGAGCTAAAAACGGTTAGTTTGCGGCAGGACTGTGTGCCGATTTTACACTTTGCTTCGGCGTCAGTGCACCAAGGAACTGAGCTTTATAAAGTGATGACCAATGTGTTTGAGTTGCCGACATTCCAGCCTAAATCATAAAAATTAGCTCGTAAGCATTAGCCCATAACAATTAGCTTATCGGACTGAGAGAAAACAACGCCAATCCTAATCGATTGGCTTTGTTGTTTTAAGGTGGCTATAACCACTTAAATCGATAAAACAGCGCCATTTGCAGGGCGACGAGTGAGATTAATATGCCGCAGAAGGTGGCGAAGGCCCAAGTGTTGTCCGCGCCCGGTATCCCGCCAATATTGACCCCAAGTAAGCCTGTTAAAAAGCCTAGCGGTAAGAAGATTGCTGACACTAAGGATAAGAAGTATAAGCGTTTGTTGAGTTGCTCCGACTGCTGACTGAGTAATTCTTCTTGAGTCACATTGGCCCTATCGCGCAGGGCATCGAGATCTTCAATGGTGCGGATAAGTTTATCGTTTGTTTCCCTCAGCTTGAGTCGCTCAGTATCTTTAAATAGACTGAATTGCTCTGAAATCATTTTCGAGAATGCTTCGCGCTGTGGGGCTAAATAGCGGCGAATGGCCACAGTTTGACGGCGCAGTTCGGCGATATCGGTACGTAAGTCTTTCACATTGCCTGAGACGACGAGCTCTTCTAAATCAGAGAGCTGTTCTTCCAATTTATCAATAAACTCGACTTTACGATTGGTCAGTCGCTCGCAGATTGCGACGATGAAGTCCCCCGTAGTTGTAGGCCCATTTCCCTCAAGGATCAGCTCGGCGACATCTTTGACTGACTGTAACTCGCGATCGCAGGTGGAAATGATACGCTGTTTATCGGCATAGATACGCACTGCTACCATGTCTTCTGGAGCAGAATTGGGGTTGAGGTTAACGCCGCGTAATGCGAGTAATATGCCTTCACCTGTAATCACAGCGCGGGGGCGAGTGTCTTGGGCGAGTAGGGCATCACTTTCGACCTTAGGCAGACCGCTATTGAGTATCCAGTGGCGTGCCTTTTTATTGCGATAGCGAAGGTGTAACCAGAGTAGGCCATCCTGAGGATCCCATTTTTCGATCTGTTCTAGGCTCAAGGTGGAACCCGCTTGGGCGCCGCTGAGCACTAAACTGTAGATAAACCCTTCGTGCATATCGCATTCCATTTAACTTTCAAAATCATCCAAACAAACTAACTGATTTTGTCATGAAAATGAAGTCAGTACTTATGCTTAACGACATGAGGTAAATGTTAATTGACATAAATTTGATGTGCTGAGTGATGCAAGCAACTTAGCCAAGGATAGGTTAAAATTAGCATTAGTAGGCTTAGATCAAAGAGACAATAAAATGGAATACGAATTTCGGCGTAACAGTTTAACCGGCACTTTTCTGGCCAGCTTTAGCATGGATCATGAAGTGCTTGGGCAATGGTTTACGGAAGAATTAGGGACTGAGTTAGCTAAAATTCAGCAAGTGTTGGGTGTGATAAAAGAAATTCAAGCCGATAAACGAGGTTCATGGCGTCTTGTTGGTAATGATTTTACCTTAGAGTTAGAGCGTGAACAGGCGCGAGTCTTTGCCAATACCTTAGGCTTTGAGCAAGAATATGAATTGGAAGAGGCTATGTCACTCTATGATGCTGAGTCAGAAGCTTATTGTGGCCTTGAGGATTTTGAGCAGGCGTTACTGAGTTGGCAGCAATTTATTGAGAAAGGTTTGTAATCATTTATTTAATCTCTATTTGATAAAAACATAAAGGCAATCATGGGATTGCCTTTATTGTTTGCGCGATACCAAGCTTATTTTCGTATCTTTAATTATTTAGGTAGCGCACCGCCATTTCGGTTCTCGATTTAGCATTGGCTTTACGCAGTAGGTTTTTCACGTGCACTTTAACTGTGCCTTCACTAATGTGTAAATGCTCTGAAATCATGCGATTACTTAAGCCTTCCGCCAGTTGCTGTAGAATTTGCAACTCCCTTGGGGTCAGGCTTGAAATCCATTCTTGTTCATCGGTCGCATCTTTAAGTTCGTAAAGGTATTCCTCTACTTCATCGCTGATCACCCTGTGGCCAAGCATGGCATTTTTGAGTTTTTCGAGCAGCAAATCTGGCTCAGTATCTTTGAGCAAATAGCCGTCGGCTCCAGCGCGAAGTAAACGGATAACATCCTGTTTTGCATCTGAAACGGTGAGAATTACTATGCGTGAGGTAACACCTTCTTGGCGCATGGCGTTGAGGGTATCTAGGCCTGTCATGCCTTTCATATTCAGATCGAGCAATATGATGTCGGGTTCATCGGTGACCACTGCGGTTAATGCGTCTAAACCACTACCGGCTTCGCCAAATAGTCTGAAGTCAGGATCTGAAGCGATGAGCTGGCAGATGCCTTTGCGCAAGAGGGGATGGTCATCGACCACCAGTACGGAATAAGGTTTACCCATTTGAAGGCTCCTGTTGAGATGGGAAAATAAGCGTCACTCTAGTGCCACTTGACCCTTTGCTGTGGTGCACAAGGTTTAATGGGCTGTTAGGTTTGAGTGCGTCGTCTTGTGCATTGCATCCTTGCTCAGTCGTGGTTGTCATAGCAGGTTTAAATTTCTTTAAATCATTGTCGCTGAACACGACTTTACCTGAAAGCTTACTGGCTCGTTCATGCATTATACCTATGCCAAAATGTTGATCTCGTTCTTTTAAATGTCCAATACCTATGCCGTTATCACAAACATCAATATTGACCATACCCTCGTCATCCTTATAGCAATGGATGTTAATGAGGCTGGCCTCAGCGTGTTTGATGGCGTTTAACGTCGCTTCTCGCGTGATCTGCAGTATGTGGATGTGTTGCTTTGCCTCTAGCCATTGTGGCGCAAGTTTATAGTCTAAGGTTATCTTTATATTCGTCTTTGTCCTGAGTTGCTCAAGCATAGCCTCTAAAGCACTTTTTAGATCGGGTTCTTTAATTGTGAGCCTAAAGGTGGATAGTAACTCCCTGAGCTGCACGTAGGCAGTGCTTACACCTTCGTTGATTTCGGTTAGCTGCGCCTCAACGATTGGACTGCGGCAACTGCAATCTAAGTTTTTGCGTAATAAGCTAATTTGGATTTTTAGGAAAGATAGCACTTGACCTAAAGAGTCGTGCAGCTCTCGGGCAATTACGCCACGTTCCTCCATTAGCGCCAGTTGCTGTCTTTGCTCTGTGGCATTGTGGATCACGATTGAGCGCGTCAGCATAATTGCGAAATTGTTAAACAAGGCGATATTGGGTGTTTGAGCGGCAATTAACTCTAAATAGCCTAAATTAGCCTGCTCAAATTGCAGTGGAAAACGGGTGCTCTCTTGAGTCATATCTGGCCAGCCGCCATCGGCCTCAATCACTTCAAGCTCTTGCTCGGGATACTGGATAATGAGTCTTAGGTAGTCGAGTGATTCATAGCCTTTTAACTGATTCAGCGCCGCCTTGAGCGCCTTATAATCGAGTTTATTCGCGTTTAATGTCAGTAGGTTATCATATAAGAATGCCAGCTCGTTGTTGGCCCTTGTCAGCGCTAAGGTTTTTTCTGCTACCTGCGATTCTAAGTTGCCATAAAGCGTCGCGAGTTCCTTCGCCGTTTTTTGTAGGGCATGGGTCAGCGCTGTAAGTTCAATGTATTCGGTCTCGGGCATTTCAATTTCAAAATTACCTTTAGAAATGGTATTCGCCGACTCCATCAGTTTTTGCAGTGGGATCACCACTTTCTTCTTTGTAAAACGCACGGCCACAAAAGCGATAATGAGCATGACGCCTAAGCCTAATATTTGGCTGGCGGCAAGGAGCCTGAGTTTAAAGGCGGCGTAGTGCTCCATCTCTAGCACCAGTAAATCTATGGTATCAACAAAGTCCTTCAGTGAGGCGACATAATCGCGGGAGTTTTCTTGTTCTATGTAGTGTTTCATCACCAGCCATTTATCGATGACAAGCTGATATTGAGCGGCAATTTCTGGCGGACTAAACCAACTTTCCGAGGGCTTTAACGTGTCGGAATAGAGCGTATTTTCGAATTCGGTGATTTTATCCTGCGCAGCATCGCTGCCTGAGTTGGCGTAAAACATTAACCGATAGCTTTGCATCCTCAGCGACCCTGAGGCATTAATCGCCTTGGCGTCGCCTAAGCTGTAGGACAAATTGATGATAGCAAAAGTCGATAAACTACTAGAGAGCAGAATAAGTACTAACATTAATCCTAAGATTTTTGAGGTTAGACTACCTCGTTTCATTAATCCGCTGTTCATTTTGATGGCCGCTGTTATGGCACTTTGCAGTGGTTTTTACATTAGAAAATAATGTAATACATTAACAAAAGTATAGAAATGTGAACAACAACACCTTTACATTTTGATCTAGCGCAAACTTCAACCTAGATACCCCCTAAGAGGTATATTTTTAGCAGGGTTAAATCACTAAGTTTGACCATGGAGATGTCGTGATTTACAACAATAATGCAACACGGAGATGAGATGATGAAGAAGATGACAGGTAAGTCCTTTGCACTGAGTGCACTGGTTGCCGCCAGCTTCATGGCTGCGGGCGCAATGGCGAGTGATAAAACAGAGCCTCGCAACGAAGTTTATAAAGATAAATTTAAGAATCAATACAGTAGCTGGCATGATACCGCTAAAAGTGAAGAACTAGTGGATGCACTTGCACAAGATCCTAATATGGTGATCTTATGGGCGGGTTATAGTTTTGCTAAAGATTATAATGCACCACGCGGCCACATGTATGCGGTAACTGACGTGCGCAACACGCTACGTACAGGTGCACCCGCTAATGCGGAAGATGGTCCTATGCCGATGGCATGTTGGAGCTGTAAGAGCCCTGACGTACCTCGCTTGATTGAAGAGCAAGGCGAAGATGGTTACTTCAAAGGTAAGTGGTCAAAGGGTGGCCCTGAAGTGACAAATACCATTGGTTGTGGTGATTGCCATGAAAAAAGCTCTCCAAAGTTACGTATTTCACGCCCTTATGCAGACCGTGCTTTTGAAGCTATAGGTACACCTTTTAGCAAAGCGTCTAAACAAGATAAAGAATCAATGGTATGTGCTCAGTGCCACGTTGAGTATTATTTTGAGAAAACTGACGACAAAAAGAATTTTGTTAAATTCCCTTGGGATATGGGTACAACAGTTGAAAAAATGGAAGTCTACTATGACTCAATCCAATTTTCTGATTGGACACACGCCCTTTCTAAGACACCAATGTTAAAAGCCCAGCATCCAGAGTATGAAACTTGGAAAATGGGTATTCACGGCATGAATAATGTAAGTTGCGTTGACTGTCACATGCCAAAAGTGACCAGTGCTGAAGGTAAGAAGTTTACTGATCATAAAGTGGGCAATCCATTCGACCGTTTTGAAGAAACCTGTGCAACTTGCCATAGCCAGACTAAAGAGTTTTTGGTTGGCGTGACTAATGAGCGTAAAGCCAAAGTTAAAGAAATGAAGTTGAAAGCGGAAGAGCAATTAGTCAAAGCACACTTTGAAGCAGAGGCTGCGTGGAAAGCTGGCGCCACTGAAGAAGAAATGAAACCCATACTGACAGATATCCGCCACTCACAATGGCGTTGGGATTTAGCGATTGCTTCCCATGGTGTTGCAGCTCACGCACCGGATGAAGCATTGCGTATTCTGGGAACTTCGGTAAGTAAAGCTGCTGATGCTCGTGTGAAGTTAGCGCAATTACTCGGTAAAAAAGGCATCACAGATCCTGTTGCGATTCCTGATATCTCTACCAAAGCTAAGGCACAAGCAGCATTAGGTATGGACATGGATAAAATGAATGCAGAGAAAGAAGCATTTAAGAAAGACATGTTACCTAAGTGGGATGAAGAAGCGAAAAAACGCGAAGCCACTTATAAGTAGGTTTTAATCAATCGTGGTTGAGTTTTCGATATGAGCTAACCCCTCATGCAAACAAAAGCCCTCGCTGACTCAGCGGGGGCTTTTTTATGGAAAAAATATCGAGTAATGTCAGGCGTTGATCATGCTGGCCGAGTGAATACCACGGGCTAAATCGCTATTTGATCAGTTTTAATAACGCCCTAAATCGCTCGCCTTGGGCTTGATGTTGTAATTCAAATAATAGCGATTCCACGTTAGTTAATAGGGCGCCCCTGGCCGTCATCATTTGGATCCCAAGTTGTTTATTCTCAGCACTGCGTGACGATACGCAATCGGCGACTAAATGCACCGAATATTGCTGCTCGATAAGGTCACAACAGGTTTGGTAAACACACACATGGGTTTCAATACCCGCGACTATGACGTGTTTGCGATTCGTCTTAGTTAATGCCTTTGCAAACGCGTCACAGTGCCAGCCGCTAAAATGCTGCTTAGCAATGGGTGAGCTGGTTTTCGCAAGTAAGGTTTGCAGCTCAGTGCTAGTTGCTCCGAGTTTATCGGGTAGTTGTTCTAACCACAGTATTGGAATTTCAAATAATTGTGCGCCTTGGATTAAGGTCTGTAGTTGTTGATGCAGCTTGTCACTGTTATCCATGATTTGTGCAAGTTTTCCTTGCACATCGACGATAACGAGAACACATTCTTCTGGTTTTAACATCGGGCCTTCCTTCTGCGCTTGATGATTGTCTTAGTGATGATCTTCGCTTTTGTCTAAGAGCTTGTGTTGTGATGCTCAGATTTCATCTCGATTTACGCTTCCCCCAGTAGACCCTAATTTAACCTTGTTACCAATAGGCCTAAGGTCGAATAGCTGTCGCACTTAAACTGCTCACTAAAAGAGTGCATCGCACCAGTTTGTGCTCGATTATGGTGCGTTTTTAACCTTAAAAAATAGTGTTAAACAATTTAAACCAATAATAATCAATAGATTAAATTGTTGGCCTAATGATTGAATTACCTTTGATACAAGTTAATAACAATCGCGTTTTTTTGGAGGTCAGGATGAAACTAGTCAGCGCTATCATCAAGCCGTTTAAGTTGGATGATGTCCGTGAAGCTATCGCCGGAATTGGTATTGAGGGCATGACGGTGACCGAAGTGAAAGGTTTTGGCCGTCAGAAAGGGCATACAGAGTTGTATCGCGGCGCCGAGTATCAGGTGGATTTTTTGCCAAAAGTAAAACTAGAAATTGCCACTAAGGCTGAAAATCTCGACATGTTGATTGAGGCGATTACCACTGCGGCCCATACGGGGAAAATTGGTGACGGTAAGATCTTCGTCGTTGATTTAGAACATGCTATCCGTATCCGTACGGGTGAACTTGATACTGAAGCGCTATAAGGGGCTGACAATGGAAGAATTAACGAAATTAGGCGGCACAGTCACTGAACTACGCTTTGCACTCGATACCTTTTACTTTTTGATTTCTGGTGCTTTAGTCATGTGGATGGCGGCGGGATTCGCTATGTTAGAAGCGGGTTTAGTTCGCTCTAAAAATACCACTGAAATTTTAACTAAGAACGTTGTGCTGTACGCGATTGCCTGTGTGATGTATCTGTTGGTTGGCTATAACATCATGTATGTGGATAACACTGAAGGTGGCTGGTTACCGTCAATTGGCACCTTAATTGGTTCGCAATCAGCAGATGCGAGCCATGCATTAGAATCTGACTTCTTCTTCCAAGTTGTATTTGTGGCAACGGCGATGTCAATTGTCTCTGGTGCTGTGGCGGAACGGATGAAGTTGTGGGCTTTCTTGTTCTTTTCTGTGGTGATGACAGCGGTTATCTATCCAGTAGAAGGTTATTGGACTTGGGGCCAAGGTTTTATCGCTAAACTGGGCTTTGTAGACTTTGCTGGTAGCGGTATTGTGCATATGACGGGGGCGACCGCGGCGATTGCTGGCGTGATATTGCTCGGTGCGCGTAAGGGTAAATACGGGCCTAATGGCCAAGTGAATCCTATTCCAGGCTCTAACTTGCCAATGGCAACCTTAGGTATGTTTATTCTGTGGATGGGCTGGTTTGGCTTTAACGGCGGCTCGCAATTAATGGTGTCGGATGCGGCGAATGCAAGCTCAGTGGCAAAAGTGTTTGTGAATACCAATACTGCAGCGGCTTTTGGTGCCATCTCTGCGCTTATCGTGTGTAAGATGATTTGGGGTAAAGCGGATTTGACCATGATCCTTAACGGTATTTTGGCTGGATTAGTGGCGATTACGGCAGATCCTCTCTCGCCTTCATTGTTAATGGCGGGTGCGATTGGTTTAGTGGCGGGCGGCGTGGTGGTGTTCTCGATTGTGGGCTTAGATCGCATTAAGATCGACGATCCCGTTGGTGCGATTTCAGTACACGGTGTGGCTGGTTTCCTTGGTTTAATGTGTGTGCCATTATCCAATGCCAATGCAACTATTACCGGACAGTTGACGGGCGCAGCGATCATTTTCACTTGGGTGTTCTGCTCATCATTTGCAGTCTGGTATGTGATTAAGATAACCATGGGGATCCGTGTGACTGAGGAAGAAGAATACAACGGTATGGATGCTTCTGACTGCGGTATTGATGCCTATCCTGAGTTTGTTACGGTCAAAAATGCGGGCTGATTAAACTTGCACATTAACACGTGATTCACCTTGATGCTTAGCTTGGATCGAGGGATAGTGAAGCAGAGCCTAGGCTCTGCTTTTTTATGGGTAATCAATGTGATTGAAGTTTAAGCACAGGGTCATAAGCTTAATTACTGAGCAATTCTGTTTTCTTGTATAAATTAAGGAGTGTTCTATGAGCTTGAATATAAAAACAATAGGTCAATTTTCGCGACTAAGTCTTATCGTCATTTCTGGCTGGATATCGGTTTCTGCCTTTGCAGGAGAAGTGATCGTTAATCGCTCAAGTGAGCCTGTCGATGCCTTTGCCGTGCGTGATCAAGTGCTCAAGGATTTTGAATGGCAGGAGTCGCTTCGTCGCCAGCAGCAAATCCAAATTTTGCAGGCTTTACCCTCAGGTTGCGTTACGGTCATGAAACCCTATCGACATTTTACCTGTGGAGAGCATAACTATCGGCCGTATCATTATCAGCAGCGTGAGTTATACATAGAAGTTGACCGACCTTCACAATAGTTAATTCGTTAAATTATTTGCGATTATTTTCAATCGATCGCGATTATCATTTTTTGTAACCATTTTATGTCGTCTTTTTCGCCATTTGTAATAAGCTCAAATAGGAGCTAATGGTGTGGGAGGACGTATGTCGAAACTATTCCGAGCCGTATACTTGAGTACGATCTTGAGCGTTGTATTCAGTCAATTGTTTGCTTGTAGCTCGACGACCATCGCGCCTGATCCGTCTGATCTTGAGTCGCTACTTGCCGATTCACTGTTTACCCCTGTGGCCGATATTCCTTCTGTTGCTGATATCTTTTATCTGCCCCCCGAGGTTGTGATAGACGTAAAACGTCGCTATGGGATATACACTTTGTCACACAATAACAACATGTTAGCCAATGAATGGTTAGCTAGTTATATCAATGCGAGTCAAACCAATAGCGCTAACATTGATTTTCGATATCAAAATAATCTGACCCAAATTGCCCGTGAAACCTACGCCCAAAGGGCGGGTAATTGCATGTCTTTAGTGGTCATGACTTCTGCATTAGCGGACATATTGAATGTGAGTGCTGAGTATCAAGATATCGCGATAGAACCCGTATGGGATAAGCAAGGTGATTTCTATTTAATCAATGGGCATGTGAATTTACGTTTATTTCCACCTGAAAACGCACATTCAGTTTATGTGTCATCTGCAGCTGTTTTAGTGGACTTTATGCCGGAGCGAGCTCTACGGGGATACGGTAAAACCCAAGTGGATCGGCAGACCTTAATCAGTATGTTTTACAACAACATGGCGGCAGAGTCTTTGGTGAACGGTGATTTAGACAGGGCCTATGCCTTGATCAAAGCGGGTTTAAAAGTCGGCCAGTTTGTTCCTTCACTCAACACGCTCGCCATTATTTACCGGCATAAAGGTGATGAAAAGCGGGCCGAACAGGTTTATCGCTATGCACTCAAGTTTGATGCGAAAAATCTGACAACGCTTTATAACTTAGCCTTGATTTTAGGGGAGCAGGGTCGGCTTGATGAATGGGCCGAAATTAATAAAGTGCTTGAATTAGCGCGAATACGTAATCCCTATTATTACTATGATATGGGGCAGCAAGCCTATGATGAGCATCAATACAACGAGGCCTTGGCTTGGTATCAAAGGGCGTTGGCAAAAGCGGATTATCGTCATGAGTTCTTCTTCGGTTTATCTAAAACCTACTGGGCTCTGGGGGACGAAAAGCGTGCCAAACTGAATATGGATAAAGCCTTGGCTTTGAGCCGAGATGAGTCAGAGCGTCAACGCTATCAGAGCAAGTTACAAGTCATGTTACAGCATTAGCATTTGCCCGCTTTTTTCTATGGAGAGCTGGTCATCAATTATGCTTATTACGGGTAAACATCTTTGCTTGCTAACATAGGGCACCTAAATACACTTGCAGCAAATATGTTTATTCCTTTTTATCCGCCATATTCGATTTTGTTCATCAAGGCTGTGAGTTAGCTGGCATATTTGAATTTTTATTTTTTTAAAATATATTAAAACAATAAGTTATATTTGATTTTTTGAAATGGAGACAACTTGGTTGCATTGGCGCCTGAGACTCGATAAATTGAACCCAGTATTGCAGTTGAGATCCCTTATCGCAGCGATAGAAATAGCCTAAAACACCAGCGTTGGAGCAGTAAAATTATGTATTACCAAAATGATGACGTTCGCATTAAAGAAGTAAAAGAGTTACTTCCACCTATCGCGATTCTTGAACGATTTCCTGCTTCCGAAAAAGCCTCTGCGACTGTGTTTAATGCGCGTAATAGTATCCATAATATTCTGGCTAAGTCTGATGATCGTCTCTTAGTGGTGATTGGCCCTTGTTCTATCCACGATCCCAAAGCTGCGTTGGAATATGGACAGCGTTTGGTCTCACTGCGTGAACGTTATAAAGATCAACTCGAAATTGTGATGCGAGTGTATTTTGAAAAACCAAGAACCACAGTGGGTTGGAAGGGGCTGATTAACGATCCTTACATGGATAACAGCTTTAAACTCAATGATGGTTTACGCACCGCCCGTAAATTATTAGTGGATTTGAACGACAGCGGTATGCCAACCGCGGGTGAGTTTCTTGACATGATCACCCCACAATATATGGCTGATTTAATGTGCTGGGGAGCCATTGGCGCCCGTACGACAGAATCTCAAGTACACAGAGAGTTAGCCTCGGGTCTTTCTTGTCCGGTCGGCTTTAAAAATGGTACAGATGGCACGATTAAAGTTGCTATTGATGCGATAGGTGCTGCCAATGCACCACACCATTTTTTATCTGTGACTAAGTTGGGCCATTCGGCGATCGTTTCGACTAAGGGCAATCCTGATTGCCACATTATTTTACGGGGTGGCCGCGAGCCCAATTATAGCGCGCCGCATGTCACTGAGATTAGCCAGCAATTGTTAAAAGCAAAGCTTGCCGACAACATCATGATCGACTTTAGCCATGCGAATAGTAGTAAAGAGTATCAACGTCAGTTAGTGGTTGCTGAAGATGTCGCTGGTCAAGTGGCGGCGGGAAATACTGCTATTTTTGGTGTTATGGTAGAAAGCCATTTAGTGGAAGGTCGTCAAGATCTTATTGAAGGTCAAGAGTTATGCTATGGGCAGAGTATTACCGATGCGTGTATTGGTTGGGATGATACCGAGCGTCTGTTAGCCATTTTGAATCAAAGCATTATCGAACGCCGTCAGGTTTAATTATCTGCTCAAGCGAACATAAACCGCAACTATACCTGAGTCAGGCGTTAACGATTGCGGGTTAAGTAAAAACAAAGGCACTATCCCGGCGCCTTTGTTTTATCTATTTATTGCTTATTTCAACAATGTATTCATTTGCTTTGGCTAAGCTACCAAAGGCGGCAATAAGGTTGTTTCTACCTTTATCTTGTATCTCTGGATTGCCTGATTCGATCATCATCCACACCCAAGTTTGGATCAGTGGTAATGGCGGGTATTGAACTTTAGCGGAATCCAACATAAAGCTTCCTTTGATCTTAATTTAATTTGTTTGTCTTAATGTTCTCGCTAGAACTTGGGCGTATGAATCGCAAAATCTAGCGCGTAGAGGTTAACAAATTCTATTGATTTGTATAACCGCCTCCATGGCATTTTGGGCAAAACGGCAAAAATAATCAACAGCAGCAACTTTGTGCCAAGCCTTCTTCCATTGCACTCTTATCCTCTTACATACGGCTCTGAGGTTAAGTAAAACGGTACATGCCTGAACACAAATCAGTATAAATTCATTTATTGTGAATACGCCAGTGTAATGCGTAAGTATGATGTTTTGGCTTTAAATGCAATCAAAATAGCAGCTGAGTATGTCGTGAATAAGTCTATTTGTCTGTCAGGAAAATCTGATTGATTTTATTCAGACTTTGCTAGTTTCGCTTAGCTTATGTCCGGTGTGAACTGTTACAATTGGCATAACTCATTCAAGGTTATGTCCTATGCGCCCAACGTTATATTTTGAAGGTCCAGTCGATAAATTAAACTGGCACGTCATGAAGCTGCTTTGGCCTTACTTATTGGAATACAAAGGCCGTATTGCGTTGGCGATGTCATGCCTCATCATCGCTAAGCTGACCAGCGTGGCTCTACCTTTTATTCTGAAGCATTTGGTCGACACCTTAGATGCCGATAAAACCGCGCAAGCCCTCAGTGTGCCCGTAGGATTAGTGTTGGCCTATGGTGCGATTCGTTTACTGACGGCGATTACGGGGGAGATCCGCGATACCTTGTTTGGTCGGGTGACTGAGCGGGCGATCCGCCGTTTAGGCTTAGCGGTATTCGACCATTTACACCGACTGGATCTCGACTTTCATCTAGAGCGCAAAACCGGCGGCCTATCCCGCGATATTGAACGCGGCACCAGCGGCGTGAGTTTCCTCATGCGTTTTATGGTGTTCAACATAGTGCCGACCTTGCTCGAAATTGTCATGGTGATTGGCATTTTCTTTTATAACTACGGCATTGCGTTTGCGGCAATCACCTTTATTGCTGTGTTGGCTTATATTATTTTTTCTGTGGTCGCGACCGAATGGCGTACTGAGTATGTACGTGATGCGGCCAAGGCTGACTCGTTATCGAATACCCGCGCCATCGACAGCTTGCTGAACTATGAAACGGTAAAGTATTTTAATAATGAAAAGTATGAGTCGCAGCGCTATGACCAAGCGCTTGAACAGTGGGAGATAGCTAAGCGTAAGAATCGTTTATCTTTGTTTGCGCTCAATGGTGGACAAGCTGTGATTATCGCTTTGGCTATGACTGCTATGATGGCGCTGGCGGCTTACCGAGTTACCTATGGCGATATGACCTTAGGTGATTTTGTGTTGATTAATGCGTTTATGATGCAGCTCTTTTTACCCCTTAACTTCTTAGGTTTTGTGTATCGCGAAATTCGCGGCGCGTTAGCCAATATTGAGCGCATGTTTAGCCTACTTGATAAACATCCTATGATAGTCGACTTACCCCAAGCACTCGATTTTCAACCCACTAAGGGTGAGTTGATATTTGAAAATGTTAATTTCAGCTACGATGAGCGGCAAATTCTGCGGGACGTGAGCTTTAAGGTTGAAGCCGGTAAAAAGGTGGCTGTTGTAGGTGATAGTGGCGCAGGTAAATCGACCCTGATTAAACTGCTATTTCGATTTTACGATGTGGACCAAGGTGCGATTAAAATCGATGGTCAAGATATCCGCCATCTCACCCAAGATGCGCTGCGGCGTGCCATTGCCATAGTGCCGCAGGATACTGTGCTGTTTAACGATTCATTAGTCGAAAATATACGTTATGGTCGCCCAAGCGCGACGGATGAAGAGGTGCGTAACGCTATTAAATTAGCGCACTTAGAGCAATTTATTGCATCACTTGCCCTTGGTTGGGACACAAAGGTGGGTGAACGCGGCTTAAAGCTATCTGGCGGAGAAAAACAGCGGGTCGCGATAGCAAGGGCCATTTTGAAGGGCTCGCCAGTGCTGGTGTTTGATGAGGCGACATCTTCACTCGATAGTCGCTCCGAGCAAGCTATTTTGTCGGCACTGCGGGAAGTCGCTAAGGGGCACACTAGCCTAGTGGTGGCTCATAGGTTATCGACCATAGTCGATGCCGATCAAATTGTGGTATTAAGCCAAGGAGAAATAGTTGAGCAAGGTAATCATCAGACTTTGCTGTTGGCAAATGGTCTCTATGCCAAATTATGGCGGATACAAAATGAGCAACAACATACTCATCTGAGCAGTTAATAGCGTAATACAGTTCAGTCTTTATTCAGCTTCGGCTCTCTATACTCAATGCCAACACATCAATCGGAAGAGATCTGGCATGGAAAATATTACACTGAGAGCTAATATTGAAGGCAAAGAAGAAAAAGTCGCCACTGATTGGTATGCCATCATGGCGACATTGAAAAAACGTGGTGTTGATTATGATTCATTGCAACGCATTCATGCTGAATTGAATGCGGGCCTGTTGGTTACTACTCGGCGACTTACCTTGGCTAAAGTCAATCCAGAAATGGTGCTGGCGGGTGTGATCCGCGATATGAACGCGCCGACAAGTGACTTTATGGGTATGCGTTAGGTGTGTTCGCTAGTGCTTTAGTACAGTTTAGGTGAGAACGTCCGAGAATAGAGGTGAGCCTCTATTCTTGATGCTCTAGAGAGACTCCAGAGATAAAATATGGCTGAATTAAGCTACGCCGTTCAGCTTCCCCGCTTTCCAACCTTCACATAAAAGATTCAATTTAGGTACTGACTCATCTATCAAAGTGAGTCGAATGATCTGCCCTTCGCGAAAACACACTAGTTCACCTTCGATCTCGGTCAGGCGATTACAGCTCTTACAGCTAGTGCTTACAGTTTTACTGGCGGGCAGTTGGCTTACGAAGCTAGATTTCAAAGTGTTTCCTTAAGTTCAATTGTGGGTAAGACATTTGAATAATGTCTCACGTCACGGATCTTACCTCTTTTGTGATACGCATTCAAATATACCTTATGTAAACCCTATATAGACGAAAGTTGTATTCGCCATTAACCGCGAGGGTTCGCGGCTACTTATCCATATGTGCATAGTATTTATCGAGTGAAATGGATAAACCGCTATCGAGTACAATTCGGACATGTGAGGGTTTGAGTTGTCTTGGTTCTGTCACTCCGCAAGAGTGCGCAATTAAGGCTAAGTCATTGTGTAAATTATGATTATAGTTAGCAACACGAGCCGATTTATCCCTAGGATCGAGTCCTTGTTGTAGCTTGGGATTGTGGGTTGTGATGCCCGTTGGGCAGGTATCTCTATTGCACTGTAAGGCTTGAATACAACCTAGGGCGAACATATTACCGCGGGCCGATGCGATGAAGTCTGCACCTAATGCCAAAGCCCAAGCGACTCTTGATGGCACTATGAGTTTACCCGAAGCGATGACTTTGATGCGTTTACGCAAGCCTCGTTGGATCAAGACATTAACTAGGATAGGTAAGCTTTCCTTCAGTGGTAATCCGACATAATCCATTAAAGGTTGTGGTGCAGCGCCTGTGCCGCCATCGGCACTGTCTAAAGTAAAGAAGTCGGGGGCAGAGTCTTCGCCACGACGTTCGATTTCATCACATAAATCTTCGAGCCACTGTACGTCACCGAGTACGGCCTTAATGCCCGTTGGTTTACCTGTAACTTCACGTACTCGTTCAACCATATCCAAAATATCGTTCACGGATTTGAATTCAATATGACCATTAGGGCTAATAGAGTCATAACCCTGAGGAATACCGCGGATATGGGCAATTTCAGCTGTGACTTTGATCCCTGGTAAAATGCCGCCTTTGCCCGGTTTAGCTCCTTGACTCATTTTAATTTCAAACATTTTGACTTCGGGATGAATGGCTATCGACTTGAGCTTTTCATCGTCTAAATGTCCGTGCTCATTACGTACACCGTATTTGGCCGTTCCAATTTGAAAGACGATATCGCAGCCACCTTTTAGATGATAAGGGCTCAAGCCGCCTTCACCTGTGTTAAGCCAGCAACCCGCCTGCGCTGCACCGTGGGAAAGGGCGGTAATTGCTGGGCGCGATAGAGCCCCAAAGCTCATGGCTGAAATATGACAAATGGCTTGAGTCGTATAGGGTTGGCGGCAATTGGTGCCAATTGTCAGTGGATGAATGGGTGTGATCTCTTCATCTTGGGTTGGGAAGGCGGTATTCATAAACATAACAGTACCGGCAGTATCCAAGGGGCGAGTCGAACCAAAGGCGATAGTTCTATCGACATTTTTAGCGGCGCGGTACACCCAGCTGCGTTCAGCACGGTTGAAGGGCAATTCTTCCCTGTCTTGGGCGAAAAAGTATTGTCTGAAAAACTCACCTTGCTTTTCAAACAAATATCGAAAGCGACCAATCACGGGATAGTTATGTCTTACCGCTTGTTTGGTCTGCATTTTATCTGCGATATACATGTAAATAACCGCGAGTACTGCGAGTCCTATTACAATCAAAAACAGCCCTGAAAATAGATCGAGTCCCCACATAAACCAATTGAGTTCACTCATGTTATTTATCCTTATTCTTGTCCGTAACGGGTGGCGATCAAGCTCGCAGGTTGGTCATCATTAAGAGATAGTAAAAACAGCTGGCTATAATCATCTTCGCTGATCGCTTGGATCTCTGGTCCGCCAAGGGCTTTAATGATCAGTGGGACAGTGTTTGAATGCCCAACGATGAGTGTATTGCCCTTTACAGCATGCACTTGTTCAACAATGTGTTGAATATATCCTTCGATAGGTTTGGCTGCTTCTACTATCGTCACAGGTAAATGGCGAGCCTCGGAGATGGGCGCGAGTGTTTGTTGGGTTCTTAGATATTGAGTTGCAATAAGTTGCGACAGCGGCGTGCGGCTCAAGGCAGTGATCAGTGATGTTGCGCGCATTTCTCCCTTGGGTGATAACTGCGGGTTATTGGCTGGCGTGTCGGCTTTTTCGGCATGTCTGACTAAAATAATTAGTCTGCTCTCCGCATGAGCTTGGCTAATGGGAGTAAAGCCGAGGCAAGTGAATATGACGAGGCTTGTTAGCAGGCTAAAGCGTTTTATATTGATACCCAGATTATGCTTAAAATAGTGCTTAAGGATTAGTGTAAACCCGTGAAAGCGGAAATGACTCAAACTGCGGCCTGCTGCCATGGTGTAACATCCTTTTCTATTGGCTTATGTCTAAGCTCAGCGATAGTAATGATCTGCATTGCGGTGGGTTGGCGCTTTATGCACCTTATTAAAGAATGAACCCACTTAATTTATGTGGGCCTTATCATGGCCTTGTGGTCAGATGGTACTTCAATTCTAAAAATTACTAAAGCTGGTTAAATTTTGGTCGATAATTAAGTCGACCCGAATTGAATGGATAGTCATCATGGAAATCAATAAACCCCCTCAAGTGCAAAGTACTCCTTTGCCACAGAAAAAATATGCTGAAAACGCGGCGTCTAAGGGCACCGAAGTGAGTGATTCGAAGGACGCGAAAGCCACAGAAGTAACCTCGAAGCAAACCGCGCAGCAAACGAGTAAGCAGCTGATGAATCAAGCGATTTTATCGGCACAGCAAGATGTGAATATCAAGTCAGGCGATCAGTCTATGGCCTTGCTTTATCGCGCAGCGATAGAGTCGATTAATAAAGAATTAGCGCCCACTATGGGCGAGAACGCGATTCAGACGGCTTACGATAATGGCGTAGATACTTCTCCAGAAGCGACTGCAGATCGTATCGTGAGTTTTGCGACGCAGTTTTTTAGCATTCACCAACAACAAAATTCGGGTATGAGTCTAAGTGATCAACTCGATAGCTTTATGGGGATTATTGGCGGTGCCATCGACAATGGCTTTAAAGAGGCTAAAGATATTCTGTCCGGCCTTAAAGTATTGCAGGGTGATATTGCCGATGGTGTCGATAAAACCTACAGCTTAGTGCAAGAGGGGCTGCAAGCCTTTAGAGATAGCTTTAACAAGAAGACTGATGAGACAGCATCGAGTCCGAGTTAATACCTCAGTATTTTCAGTTCTATATTCAGCGTTATAGTCATAAGCCCCTTATATAAGGGGTTTTTGTTGTGCAGAAAAAAGTCTATGCTGGAAGCCTATTTAACGTTTCGCTTGAGGGCAAGTTATGTGGATTAGGGGACAAGTGATAGAACGTATTGATTGGAGTGATAAGTTATTCTCATTGCGCATTGCTGCCGAGTTAGCTCCATTTATTCCTGGTCAGTTTATCAAGTTAAGTCAAATGCAAGATGATAAGCGTGTGGCTAGAGCCTACTCCTTAGTTAATTCTCCCGATAAACCCTATGCCGAGGTGCTCGCCGTTGCGGTAGAGGATGGCCTGTTATCGCCTCAATTACACAACCTTGCAATAGGCGATGAAATTGAAATTACCTCAACCGCGACCGGTTTTATGACCTTAGCTGAAATTCCTAAGGGTGAACTCCAAGGGAAGCATTTGTGGTTTTTAGCCACAGGAACAGCGGTAGGGCCATTTTTGTCTATGCTCGACACCGATGAACCTTGGGAGCGTTTTGAAAAAGTCGTGCTTGTGTATGGCGTGCGCGAGGCACAGGATTTGGCATATCTTGATAAGCTGCGTAATTTAGAACGCAAATACCCTGAACAATTTTCATTAGTCTTGAGTGTGACCCGTAAACCCTTTGCCGATGCTTTGCAGTGCCGCATTCCCGAGGGAATAGTCTCGGGTGAAATCGAAAAAAAGGCAGGATTAACCTTAAACGCAGCTGACTCTCAAGTTATGATCTGCGGCAATCCGGGTATGATTAATGGTGCGCAAGCCGCTTTACTCGATAAAGGGTTAGTGAAGAATTTACGCCGTGCTCCTGGGCAAATTACCGTTGAAAAATACTGGTAATCTCAATTTTACATAGAAGGCGAGAGTAAACTTGTTGCCGTTCTTGCCCCTAAAAAGCCATAGCGTTTAATGCAAACAAAAGGAAATTTTTGATGAAGTTGTTAAGTTCTCAAGCTTCGCCCTATGCCCGTTGTGTAAGAGCCTTAATCCAGTATCTAGGGATTAACAATATTGAAGAGCAGTTAGTTAATCCCTTTGAAAACAGCGCAGAATTACTCGATGCTAACCCGTTAGGACAGATCCCGTGTCTTATTACCAACGATGGTGTAGCACTATTCGATAGTGAAGTGATCATGCGTTACCTAGATGCAGAGCTTGGCGATCGTAAGATGTTTGGGATCTCAAATAATAACTGGGTGCTGGAGTGTCAGTATTCTTTAGTCAAAGGCTTAATCGATAGTGCGGTGAAATTACGCCAAGAGCAAATGCGTGAAGAAGAAGGCGTGAGATCAGTATTTTGGACTGCACGTTTTGAACAAGCACTGCTGCGCGGCCTTATGCAGATTGAGCTTCAAACTGTGATCACCCAAACCACGATTCAAGCACCGCAATTAGCCTTGATTTGCTTACTCGATTATGTGGATTTTAGACATCCAGAGCTAGATTGGCGTAAGGTTGCACCTGCGACAGCACTTTGGTTCAGTGAAATGCGTGATTTACCTGCATTTATTCAAACTCGTCCCCAATAATCCGCAGAGGATGCTCAACCGTCGGTTGCGCGTCTTCCTCTTGGCCTATCACGGCGATTTTGTTCACCAAAAGCGCCGAATAACTCACGAGTAACCCCATATTCTACTCTGCGATCATTGCCTAGTTGGCGCCTGTCTTCATGGTGTTGATAGCGGCATTGGCAGTTTGCCATAGTGCATTCTTCCATCGGAATTTCGGGCGCATCTTTTGATAAAAATCGTTTTCCAGAAAGCGCTTCAATCTGCTCACAGCAACTGCCGTTATTCACTATGCTCACACTGTGAAAACTGTGAGTCTTATTAATGCTGGGATCAGCAGCTTGAGAAGAGTGTTTATGTCTTTTGGGACGACTATTGAGTTTGAATAAGCCAAATAGCGCAATTGCGGCTACGCCTAGCAGCAAAACAGTTAACATAACGCCTCCTGAAAGCATTTTTATCAAATTAAGGTTCAGTTTAGTTTGATTTGAGATAATCTCAAATTTTCAGATTAATACCATTAAAAACATGAAGTTAATTAGCTGCTTGCTCTCAAGTTCTGTATCTATTACTCTTGCGAAACTGATAAGCATTATCATTAATGCGTTAGTGTTCTAATTTTGCAGAACACGTCATCACTTTGGGGAGAATTCGGTAATGAAATGGGTAACTTGCGCGGCTGTTGTTGGGTTAATGTCGGTTGGGCATTCAGCGAATGCAGATGATAAATTAACCGTTTATTCTTATCGTCAAGCTTTCTTGGTGGAGCCTATCCTGACGCGTTTCACCGAAGAAACTGGCATAGGTGTGAATTTGGTATTTGCTAAAGACGGTATTGCCGAGCGTCTCGTCCGTGAAGGCCGTTTATCCCCAGCGGATCTTG
Organism: Shewanella sp. SM101; assembly: GCF_025654465.1. Taxonomy (NCBI): domain Bacteria; kingdom Pseudomonadati; phylum Pseudomonadota; class Gammaproteobacteria; order Alteromonadales; family Shewanellaceae; genus Shewanella; species Shewanella sp. SM101. The sequence continues at coordinate 22,695 of NZ_JAKKRH010000003.1, read as the reverse complement.
TGCTGACGTCTGATTTTTCACGTTTAGTTGAATTAGTGGATAAAGATCTAACCTCTCCAGTCAAAAATCCCCTGCTAGAGAGCAATATTCCTGCGCAGTATCGCGACCCCGATGGTCAGTGGTATGCCCTGACTATGCGGGTGCGAAATCTCTATACAGCCAAGGATCGTTTAGGCCAGCAGCAATTGACCTATGAAGAATTAGCCGATCCCAAATATAAAGGAAAGATTTGTACTCGCAGTGGTAAGCATCCATACAACATAGCGTTAGTCGCATCTATGATTGCTCATCACGGTGAAGCTGAGGCAAAAACTTGGTTACAAGGCGTGAAAACTAATTTAGCCCGCAAACCTCAGGGGAACGACAGGGGGCAAATTGCCGCAGTAAAAGAAGGTGTGTGTGAGATCGCCATTGGTAATAGCTACTATTACGGCAATATGTTGCAGGATCCTGAGCAAAAGGCGATCGCCGAAGCTGTGACGCTCAACTTCCCGAACCAAGCTGACCGCGGTGCCCATGTGAATGTGTCTGGCATGGTATTAACTCGCCATGCGCCTAATAAAGCCAATGCGATCAAATTGATGGAGTTCTTATCCGCCGATGTGGCTCAAAAGGCTTATGCCGATGTGAATATGGAATATCCAGTGAAAGCCGATGTGGCACCTTCATCTTTAGTGGCTTCATGGGGTAAGTTTAAGTCAGATCAATTGCCCATTTTTAAGTTGGCAGAATATCACCAAGCGGCGGTTAAGCTATTAGATGAAGTGCAGTTTGATCTCTAGCTCCAGTGCTAGCGACAAAATGCAGATTTAGGTTATCAGCGCCAGTGATTGGCGCTGTGACGTTTTAAGGATTGACATGATTTTAGGATTAGCCAGAAGCTGGTCGCTTGCTGGTTATGCCGTGGCCGCCTTGCTGGTATTGCCACTATTTGCGTTGATATTTCAAGCTTTTCAGCCTGACGAAGCCGTGTTTGGGCACTTGATGGCAACGGTTCTGCCGACATATATCATTAATAGTTTATTGCTGATTTTCTGGGTGAGTCTGGGGGCGTTATTACTCGCGTTACCCTGCGCTTGGTTGATGGCTCGTTGTGAATTTGTCGGCAGGCGATATTTGCAATGGGCGCTATTATTGCCCCTCGCTATGCCTGCGTATATTGTTGCCTACGTCTATACCGATTTACTCGATTATGCTGGGCCAGTGCAGCGCAGTCTTCGTTCGATATTTGGTTGGAACTCACCGCAGGATTATTTCTTCCCCGATATTCGTACCTTAGGCGGCGCGGCGTGTATGTTGTCGCTGGTTTTGTTTCCCTATATTTATCTCTTGGCGCGTACCGCTTTTATGGAGCAATCCTTAAGTTTGGCGCATGCTTCGCGCATTATGGGCTGTTCACCGTGGCAAAGTTTTTGGCGTTTATCTTTGCCTATGGCAAGGCCTGCGCTCGCCGTTGGGGTGGCTTTAGTGGCGATGGAGACGGCCGCTGATTTTGCAACGGTTAACTATTTTGCCGTGCCTACTTTAACGACAGCCGTGTACGACACTTGGTTGGGTTATGGCAATTTGACCGCCGCCGCTAAGTTATCGGCGATTATCTTGCTGGTAGTGTTTAGCCTGATTGGATTTGAGCGTTTTGCCCGTCGTAAACAGCAGTTATTCCAAAAACAATCACGTATACAAGTCACTGACTTGTATCGACTCTCGATGACTCAAACCTTGGTCGCACTCAGCTTTTGCGGCATGCTATTGCTATTAGCCTTTCTGTTACCTTTCGGGATTTTATTTTCCTATGCGATTGGTTACTTTGAACAAAGCTGGGATAAGAGTTTTTGGCAATTGAGTCTTAACAGCCTCAGTCTTGCGCTGATCACCAGTTTACTCTGTTGCTTAATCGCCTTACTGCTTATGTTCGTTCGCCGGATAAGCCCAAGACAGAGTGATGCTTTGCCCTCACGGTTAGCTTCGACGGGCTATGCCTTACCAGGCACTGTGCTGGCTATTGGGGTATTAGTGCCTTTAACTATGTTAGATTTTGCGATTAACGATCTGGCGGATCTTGTCGGCATAGCAGGTCCTGGTCTTATCCTTACAGGCAGTGTGATGGCATTGATTTTTGCTTTTTGTGTACGTTTCGTGGCAATTGCGATTGGCAGTGTTGAAAGCAGTTATAAACGCATCTCGCCATCGCTAGACATGGTGAGCCTGACCATGGGGCAAACTCCTAGGCAACTTTTGCGGCGGGTGCATTTGCCTTTACTTGCTAAGGGATTGTTTGCAGGTGCTTTATTGGTGTTTATCGAAAGCATGAAGGAACTGCCCGCTGCGTTATTGCTGCGGCCTATCGGCTTTGAGAATCTTGCAACTTATGTATTCCAGTTTGCGTCCGATGAAAAACTCGAGCACGGCGCATTAGCTGCTATTGTGATTGTACTGGTGGGTTTAGTGCCGCTTATTTATTTAAACCGTTCATTGGAGCATCACAGCTGATGACAAGTACGCTCAAGCTTAAGCAAATTCATAGCGATTATCAGGGCCAGCAAGTACTTAAAGGTTTGAGTTTAACGCTCGCCCAAGGGGAAATCTTGGCGTTGTTAGGCCCAAGCGGTTGTGGCAAGACGACCTTATTGCGTGCAGTTGCTGGATTACAGGCCATAAGCCAAGGTGAAATCCAGATTAATGGTCGCATAGTGAGTGGCGATAGCCAGTTTGTACCTAGCGAGCAGCGCGGCATCGGCATGATTTTTCAAGACTATGCGCTTTTCCCTCATTTGACTGTGGCGGAAAATATCCTCTTTGGGGTGGCTAGATTGTCGGGCGCAGAACGTCAGGCACGTTTGGATGAAATGCTAACCTTGGTCAAACTTGAAGGGTTGGCACAGCGTTATCCCCATGAATTATCTGGCGGTCAGCAGCAGCGAGTTTCGATTGCGCGGGCACTTGCCTATGAGCCGGAGTTATTGCTGCTCGATGAGCCTTTTTCCAATATTGATGCCCAAGTGCGCTACGAGATGATGGCGGAAATTCGCAGCATCTTAAAACAGCGTAATGTCAGCGCGGTGTTTGTTACTCATAGCAAGGATGAAGCCTTTGTATTTGCAGATACTTTAGCCATCTTTAATCAAGGCATCATAGTGCAGCATGGTAGTGCCGAAGCTTTATATGCTGCCCCAAACAGCCGCTATGTGGCGGACTTTTTAGGTAGCGGTAATTACTTACCTGCAGCAGTGTTTGATGGGCACAGTGTTGTCACTCCCATAGGTCATTTAACCAGCCTCACGCCATTAAATTTGCCGAGCGAGTTCAGCGGAACAGTATTCTTGCGACCACAGCAATTGACGCTCAGCGCCGATGAACAGGGCGTAGGTACTATCACTGAGCGACGTTTCTTAGGCGCCTTTTGTCATTATTGGGTCAAAATTGAGGCCGCTTCCCATGCTTATTATGTGGAGGTGCGTAGCCAAATGATGCAGCTAAGTATCGGTCAAAAGGTTGGGGTAACGACTGAGCCGCATTCGCTTGTGCTGTTTGAATCTTCAGCATATTCAAACTGTGGGGACCCAATCTAAGCGATGAGTATTTATTCAATGCTGATATAGCATAGCCAACTAAAGTACGACATTTTTGCTTACGTTAAACTTGGGTCTATGCGGTATTGGTTGGTGATATTTTCGACCATCCTTGCTACTTTTATCCTCCGGTTTTGGAGGAATTATGATAAAAACAATAAATTCAATTTGCACCCTCGTTATTGTAGCAACGGCAATATCGTCTTCAGGAGTGATGGCCATGGATAGGATCACAGGTAAAGCCTTCGCAACGCGATCAGAAGTGTATGCAACCCAAGGGATGGCGGCGACCAGTCAGCCTTTAGCCACGCAAGTCGCTATTGATATACTCAAACAGGGCGGCAGTGCGGTCGATGCAGCGATTGCCGCTAACGCCATGTTAGGGTTAGTCGAGCCAACGGGCTCGGGTGTCGGCGGGGACTTATTTGCTATCGTCTGGAGCGCAAAAGATAAACGCCTCTATGGTCTTAATGCATCGGGGCGCAGTCCCAAATCCTTAAGTTTAGAAAAGCTTAAATCCCTCGGATTAGACTATTTACCGCCGCTTGGACCTTTGCCTGTTTCTGTACCGGGCACTGTGGACGGTTGGTATGAGCTGCATAATAAGTTTGGTAAATTAGCTATGGCTTATAACCTCGCGCCTGCCATTCATTACGCCCGTGATGGTTTCCCTGTGTCAGAGTTGATTGCCTATTACCTTGATGGCAGTGGTAAAAAACTGGCTAAATTCCCCGGTTTTAAAGAAACCTATATGCCTAATGGTAAGATGCCTACCGTAGGGGAAATCTTTAAAAATCCCGCGCTTGCTAACACCTATGAGAAAATTGCCAAGGGCGGCCGCGATGCTTTCTATAAAGGTGATATCGCCAAAAGTATCGATAAGTACATGAAATCCCAAGGTGGTTATTTAAGTTATGATGACTTAGCGAGCCATACTAGCGACTGGATAGATCCCGTTTCGGTGAACTACCGTGGTTACGATGTGTGGGAACTGCCACCTAATGGTCAAGGCATTGCGGCGCTACAAATCTTAAAAACTATGGAGCCCTTTAATGTGGCTGCCATGGGCTTTAATAGTCCTGAATATGTTCATTTATTTGTCGAAGCAAAGAAACTCGCCTTTGCCGACAGAGCTAAGTTTTATGCCGACATGGCCTTTAATAAAGTGCCCGTTACCGAGCTTATCTCACAGAAATATAACTATGATCGCGCTAAGTTGATTGACCTTACAAAAGCCGCCAAAAGTGTCGATGCGGGTAATCCAGCGTTGCAACATGGCGATACTGTGTACCTGACTACTGCCGACAAAGATGGCAACATGGTGTCACTCATTCAGAGTAATTACCGTGGTATGGGGTCAGGGATGACACCGCCGGATCTCGGCTTTGTGCTGCAAGACCGCGGGCAAATGTTTGATTTAACGGAAGGGCGTTTTAATACCTACGCACCGGGCAAGCGTCCATTCCATACCATTATTCCGGCTTTTGTGACCAAAGACGGTAAACCTTGGCTGAGCTTTGGGGTGATGGGCGGAGCGACTCAGCCACAAATGCACGCGCAGATTGTAATGAATCTGATTGATTTTAAAATGAACTTGCAAGAAGCGGGCGATGCCCCCAGAATTTTGCATATGGGTTCAACCGAGCCCACAGGCGAAGTGATGAATGATGGTGGCTACGTCAGTCTGGAATCAGGTTTTCCGGTAGAAACCCGTCGTGAGTTGATTAAGAAAGGCCATGTGCTGCGTGATGGACTTGGGGAGTTTGGTGGCTATCAAGCCATTGGATTTAATGCCGAAACTGGCGTATATCGTGCGGCCTCTGAGAGTCGCAAGGATGGTCACGCCGCAGGCTATTAACACTAAGATAAATGCTAAGGTAAGCTCAATACTGAGTGAACCTGACGTCATGGATTCGATTTAACTGATTGGCGAGACTTTAATGGTCTCGTCAATTTTTATGTTTAAGGGTCTGGGGTGGGATAATGCTCCGCTATTGGCATTATCATAAACAGATCAGAGCAAACTGTGCGTTAGTTAATGTCATTTTTAGGTAAAGTTGCGGATAATATTGCCGAAAATGAATTTAGAAAAAGGGTGATAACCAAATGGATATTCAAAATATGCCGCGTGAACAGTTGGGTGTGTGTGCAGAGGGGAACTTACACAGTGTCTATTTGATGTTTAATGCCAATGACAATGTCGAGTCGCAATTACGTCCCTGTCTTGCCAACGTTGCGCAGTATATTTATGAGCTGACAGATCAATATTCCGACAGTGCATTCAATGGTTTTGTTGGTATTGGTGCTAATTATTGGGATAGCCTCTATCCTACTGCTCGCCCTGAACTGCTTAAACCTTTCCCTGCGATGCAAGTGGGCAGTCGTGAAGCGCCTGCAATTGAATATGATTTATTCGTGCATATTCGCAGTGATCGTTACGACATTCTGCATTTAGTGGCGAATGAAATCAGCCAAATGTTTGAAGACTTAGTGGAGTTAGTTGAAGAAGAGCGTGGCTTTAGATTTATGGATAGCCGTGATTTGACTGGTTTTGTCGATGGCACCGAAAACCCTAAGGGGCGCCACCGCCAGGAAGTGGCACTTGTGGGTGATGAGGATCCTGAGTTTAAGGGTGGCAGCTATATTCATGTGCAAAAATATGCCCATAACTTAAGTAAGTGGCATAGGTTACCAGTTAAAAAACAAGAGGATATAATCGGTCGTACTAAGCAAGATAATATCGAGTATGAATCTGAAGATAAGCCACTGACCAGCCATATTAAGCGCGTTAATCTTAAAGATGCCGCTGGTAAGTCAATGGAGATCCTGCGTCAGAGTATGCCCTATGGTTCGCTGAAGGAGCAGGGATTAATGTTTATCTCTAACTGCCGCACGCCAGAACATTTTGAAAAGATGCTGCATAGCATGATGTTTGGTGATGGCGAAGGCAATCATGATCACTTGATGCATTTTACTAAGGCGATGACAGGTTCATCTTTCTTTGCCCCTGCATTGGATTTTATGCTGCAGTTCGACGAATAAGCTTTCTATAATCAAGCCGAATTAGTATCAATCGAGACGCACTTAAGCTAACGCCTAAGTGCGTTTTTTTATGCTAATGCGCGGGAACCCATTTTTTGATATCGAGCTGCCATTGCAGGGCGGTGAAATCGATAAAGGCGCGCACTAGATTTTGCTGATAACTGCGGGACAAATACACTGCCCACAGGGTTTGGCCTGGTGTCGTAAATTCAGGTAGGACTTCTTTGAGCTGACCACTGGCAAGGTACTGGTTAGCCAAGTCACAGGGTAAACGCACTATGCCATGTCCACGTAGCGCCGCACTGACCAACACTCCCATATCGTTAGCCCTAAGATTCCCTGTAACTTTGACGTGCTCGGCTTGCAGTTCTTTTAGAAAAGGCCAGTTTTGTTGCGCTGAGTGTATGAGGCAGTTGTGGGCCAGTAGATCAATGGGTTCGAGGAGTGGCGTTGCGCTATCAAGATAGCTCGGCGCCGCGCAAAGTACCGCATCTATGGTCATCAAACGCCGAGCTATGAGATTCTCATCGGGCTGCTCGGTATAACGTAGCGCCACGTCGACTCTTTCATCTACCAATTGCGCAAAACTGTCCGACATCACCAGTTGAATGTTGACCTTAGGATGAATTTTAATAAAGCGATCGACGACATCAAATAGACTGTGCTGCCCAAGACCAATAGGCGTAGCGATACGAATATTGCCTACCAGTTCACTGTTATGGCTGTGGGCACGACTCTCCATGGCAGCAACTTCACTTAAGATCCGCTGGCAAAATTGTAGCGCTTCCTCACCCTGCAAAGTCAAGCTGGCGCTGCGCGTGGTGCGGTGTAATAAGCGTAAACTCAACCACTGCTCCACTTCTTGAATATGACGGGAAACCTGCAGGCGGCTGAGGTCTAAATGTTCGGCAGCTTTGGTAAAGCTGCCACAGTTTGCTACTTCGACGAAACTGCGTATTGCGGCAATTTTATCCACATTAGTATCCTATATTGAAACAATCATGCTCAATTATTGATGTTTATTAGGTGAAAAACTGCAAGTAAACTGGATCCAATGTAAATCATCTGAGTGAGACAATGAAATGAAAATCGCAATTTTAGGTGCAACGGGTTGGATCGGTGGTGCAATTTTAAAAGAAGCACAGAGTCGTGGACATCAAGTGACAGCGTTAGTGCGTGACCCAAGCAAGTTATCCGTGGCTGATGTGGCAGTACGTGCCGTGGATTTAGAGCAGCCATTGGTCGCCGATACCTTTGCTGGCGTAGATGTCGTGATTGCCGCCGTTGGTGGCCGCGCCCAACAAAATCATGGTCTAGTGGCGAGTACGGTTCAGCATTTACTGGATGTGCTGCCTAACGCTAACGTGCCACGTTTATTGTGGGTCGGTGGTGCTGGGAGTTTAGAAGTGGCACCGGGGGTGACTTTGGTTTCTAGCCCAGATTTTCCCGCTGCATATAAAGATGAGGCGTTAGCTCAGGGTGAAGCCTTGCAGGTATTCCGTGCGGCGCAAACTGCAATTAATTGGACCTTTGTGAGCCCAGCCGCTGAGATTTATCCTGGCGAGAGTGAAGGTCCATATCGCCTTGGTGGCGACAGCTTCTTTACCGATGCTAATGGTCAAAGCCGTATCTCTGTAACCGATTACGCAAAAGCCATGGTAGATGAAGCCGAAAAGGGCGCTCACCCAAACCAGCGCATCAGTGTGGCTTACTGATATCGTTATAGTTGAGTTAGAGATTGTGAGTTAGATATTGTGCTGGAATGTGTAACGTAATCGGGACAATGGCCAAATAACCAGCGCTATATTGCACTTCAAAATGTACAGATAAAATAGAACAGGTCAGCTCACTGACCTGTTTTTTTATTCTGCGTAATTGAATAAAGATTTGATGGTTTCTAAGGTATCGGCGATATCTTGGATGCTCGATGGGCAAATAAAGATAGTGTCATCACCGGCAATCGTACCCAAAATGCCTTCTGGTTTACCAATAGAATCCAATAAACGGGCAATCAGCTGCGCGGCACCTGGGCTAGTTCGCACGACGATCATCGCTTGGTTGTGATCGACGTCGAGTACCAAATTCTTCAGTGGGCTACCCGCGGTGGGTACGCCTAATTCGGCTGGTAAGCAATACACCATCTCTTGCTTAGCGTTGCGAGTCCGCACTGCGCCGAACTTGCTGAGCATGCGTGACACTTTTGATTGGTTAATATTACCAAAGCCTTCAGCTTGCAAGGCGGTGACGATTTCACTCTGAGAGCCAAAGCGCTCTTCTTTTAAAATCGACTTAAAAATTCTAACAAGGTCATCCTGATTCTTGGTCGTTTGCATAATATTATTATTCGTTATTCAAAAAAACAGGCCCATTTTGAATATTTTTAGAAAAATTGTCAACAAATAACCAGATTGGTTGAATAAAAATTCACTAGCTCTCAGTGGTTAAGCGTTTGTAGGGGGCGTAAAAATCCCAATTTGAGTAATTGTTCTACATTGCTTCTACGTTATTCCGGAATTCTTTTGCCCCACGACTAAGGGATAATTGAAATTGTTGTGACATTCCAGTAATGTGACGCCAACGCAAATTAGATCCATGTCACACATATCCGAGAAATAACGGAGATAACTATGAAAGTTGCTGTACTTGGTGCTGCTGGTGGTATCGGCCAGGCTCTTGCCCTACTGTTAAAAACTCAATTGCCTGCGGGTTCACAATTGTCTCTATATGATATCGCACCGGTAACTCCGGGTGTTGCGGTTGACTTGAGCCACATTCCAACTGCTGTTGAAATCAAAGGTTTTGCTGGTGAAGATCCAACGCCTGCCCTAGTGGGTGCTGACGTTGTTCTAATTTCTGCTGGTGTTGCACGTAAGCCTGGTATGGATCGTTCAGATCTGTTCAATATCAATGCCGGTATCGTTCGCAACCTGATCGAAAAAGTAGCGGCAACTTGCCCTACGGCTTTGGTTGGCATTATCACTAACCCAGTTAACACGACTGTAGCTATCGCTGCAGAAGTGATGAAAAAAGCGGGTGTTTACGATAAAAACCGTCTGTTCGGTATCACGACTCTAGACGTGATCCGTTCTGAAACTTTCATCGCCGAATTAAAAGGCCTGAACGTTGCTGACGTTAAAGTGAATGTGATCGGCGGCCACAGCGGCGTGACCATTCTGCCATTACTGTCTCAAGTTGAAGGCGCGACTTTCACTGACGAAGAAGTGGCAAGTCTGACGACTCGCATCCAAAACGCGGGTACAGAAGTGGTTGAAGCTAAAGCCGGTGGCGGTAGCGCGACTCTGTCTATGGGTCAAGCGGCTTGCCGTTTCGGTCTGTCTCTGGTTCGTGGTCTGCAAGGCGAAGCTAACATTGTTGAATGCGCCTATGTTGACGGCGGCAGCGAGCATGCTGAATTCTTCGCACAACCTGTGCTGTTAGGCAAAAACGGTATTGAAAAAGTACTGCCTTACGGTGAAGTGAGTGCATTCGAAGCTAACGCTCGTGATTCTATGTTAGATACGCTAAAAGGCGATATCAAACTAGGCGTTGATTTCGTTAAATAATATTTCGGATAATCTTTTTAGATTATGAGGAATTAAAAACGGAGCCATTGAGCTCCGTTTTTTTTATGCCTGGGTTTTACACTTTACCAAGCTAATTCAGCGGCGCTTAGTGGGAATTTGGCAATTATCGTCGCAGCGGGCTTTGCCCGTCAGTAAATAAGAGATGCGATATCTGTGTTTTGCGAATCTGAGATAGCACCAATCGGCGACAGTTTTAATCACGGGCAGGCGTAATAGTTGGATCCAAGCGCGCGTCCCTGTCAGTGCCCACGCTTTACAAGTGACATCTAACCCGAGTAACACTTCGCCCGTTGCGGTTTCGCCATGGAGAATCGTATTGGCGTAGTCTCTATCGATATGGCTGAAGCGCTCACTAAAGTCTGGCGCATTTAAATCCTCAAGCGCAATCAAGTTCTTCGGATCGCGCGCTTTCAGTTGACGCATTTCGGCGCTACATAATGGACAATTCCCATCGTAAAAAATCCGCAGTTCCATCGGTATTACCTCTGATGACTTGATCACAATACTTGGTCTAAGCTCTTGGCTTGAGTACTTAAGCTTGGTTTTCTTCTACCCTATACGCAGAAAAAAGGGTTTTAGATCGAAGCGATTGTAGAACGGATCCGCATCTCATTCGGCTTTTTATTAGGTTAAATTTAAACGAGTGCAGTAACATCTTGGTTATTCATCAGTTTAACTTGATTGCTGATTTTTAAGTGAACAAGGTAAAGCCTGACAAATAACGACTCAAAAGGATAGGTATGACATCTCCCATCATTATCACAGGCGTGGGTAAGCGCATAGGTTACGCCTTAGCCAAACATTTTCTCGCCCAAGGTCAGCGCGTGATTGGTACTTATCGCAGCCATTACGCTAGCATTGATGAGCTGAACGCCTTAGGTGCGACCCTGTATCCCTGCGATTTTTATGATGATGTCCAAGTGAGATCCTTAATTGCTGAGTTAGCTAAATTGCCGCAAATTCGCGCCATTATTCACAATGCCTCAGACTGGCAGCCTGATCCTGTGCTTACAAAGAATGAGCCTTTAAAGAGTGCCACTTTTACAATGAGTGAAGTGCTGCAGCGGATGATGCAAGTGCATGTGAGCGTGCCCTATCAGTTGAACTTGGCCTTAGAGGCGCAGCTACGTGCTGGCGATGAAATCGGCGGCAGTGATGTGATTCATATTACTGACTATGTGGCAGAGAAGGGCAGTCAGAAGCATATCGCCTATGCCGCCAGTAAAGCCGCGCTGCATAATATGACGCTATCCTTTGCCGCCAAATTTGCGCCTGAGGTCAAAGTGAATTCGATTGCGCCAGCGATGATCCTATTTAATGCGGGTGATGACGCTGCCTATCAGCAAAAAACCTTAACCAAAGCGCTGTTGCCGAAAGAGGCGGGGAATGAAGAAATTATCGACTTAGTGGAATATCTGCTGAATAGCCACTACGTCACCGGTCGTTGCCATAATGTCGACGGCGGCCGGCATTTAAGGTAGAGATGGTTCTAGAATCTAGATTCTAGAAGGAGCGAACGACTGCATGATCTATTTTGTTTCATACCAAATATGACATTTTCACCCTCCATAGTGGTCAGATGTAGGAGGTAGAACTCTTTAATAAAAAGAGTGCAGGAGCAGTTATGGAGCAACGCTCTGCTTTTTCTAGCAGCGAAGCGCCCTAGCTTCTAGATCCTTCTTTTTCAAAATGTCAGTACCCGACTTGGGGTGATGATGAACGGTAAAGGCACATCCCAATACTCGCAGGGTAAACTCGTCACTTGCTGACAGTCGTGGGCGTAACCCATAGGCAAAGGTTTACCCTTAAGCTGCCAGTTCGCCAGCGTCCTATCGTAATAACCGCCGCCCATGCCCATGCGATTGCCCATTAAATCAAACGCCACTAATGGTGTGATAACAACATCTAATTCTGTCACTGGGATAATGGCGCGCACATCTAATTTAGGTTCTAAGATGCCGAATTGATTCGCCTGCATGGGGGTGTCTGCGGTGTAATGCAGGAATAACAATTGTCCGGCATTGAAGGGATGTAACCTAGGCAGATAGGTGTTTATGCCCATTTGCCACAGCGCAGCGATCAGCGGTGGCGTGGCGAGTTCGCCATCATGGGTGAGATATAATGCCACATGTTGCGCTTTGTTGGCCTGCAATGCATCGAGCATTCGCTGGCAGGCGTTTAAACTTGCTTGGGTTTGTTCTATTTCGGAGAGAGATTTACGGGCGGTGCGAATGGTTTTGCGTAACAGATTGCGGCTTTCTTTTGTATGGAGTGCGATATTTGCCGCATAGTTTGCGACATCTACGGCATCAGCGACTTCTACGGCAAGGTGCGCCGTGTCGCTTTGGGTATTCAAATGAGAAAGTTTGGAAGATGTAGACATAGAATTAAGATGCTCCCCAGAATGCCGCTACCGGTGTAGCCCTTGAACCGTAGGTTCAAGGCGGGTAAATGATTACCTCCTAAGGCTTCTCGGTACAAGCCGAGCATGCACAATGTCAGTAAAGCATTCACCCTGAGATAAAAATTATCGGCACAGGGACATTACCAGTTGGCATGCATCCCAGGGAGCAAAACGGTATTGAATCGCTAAAGCATTGGTTTATTTAAATAAGCAAGTTTAGCCATTCACTGTGCGTCAGTTGGTTTAACTCAATGAGTGTTAAATCACTAAGGTGCACAGTTTAAATCTATTTAGTTGAACGCTCAACTAAGGCACTTTCGAGGGTCGACTGCAGCAAGCTGATCCTGTCGTCCATCTGTTGCATATAGTGCTTATTTTTTTGCTTTTCTTGGAACAACTCGTGCCCAATATTCAGCGCCGCCATAATCGCAATTTCTTCACGGCTTAGGCTATTGGTTCGGGTTTTTAACGCACTGAGTTGTTGTTCAACTCCTAACGCTACCGTACGTAAGGCATCCTCTTGACCTTTCGGGCAAGCGATAGAGTAGGTGCGCCCAAGTAGGGTAATTTCAACAGCACTGTTACTCATGTCGCGGGTGATCCTTTCGTTAGCCTCTTAGGGCGGACTATATAGGGCTGATCTTAAAAGTGCAAGGTAAGCCGCAAATGGATTGGTCTTTGACGGTTTTGTTTGCTGTTTGTGTGAGCAGTTGGATAGTTTTTTATCAGGGCGTGGCCGATTTCGCCATTATTGGGATTCAGTATTGGTTCAAGTCTTTATCTCTGCTAGCATTGCTGCTGGAAAAATCTTATTGGGATCTGATATGGCAACCCCTCCTTCGTTACGTATCGACAGCTTAAAACTCGCCTTAGATGCGGCTGAAATCGGCCAGCATCCGGTAGAAGTTCACGGTGCTTTAGTCGGTTTAATCTGCGGTGGTGTAGAGCAAACTGGCGACACTTGGATCAAGCCTTTATTCGACCTGATGAACGATGGTCAACCTTTGCCAGCACAGTTGCACCAATTAGTGTGTGATTTGTTTAACGATTCAGTGACGCGTTTAGTGGATTTTGAATTTGGTTTCATGCCGCTGTTGCCCGAAGAAGAAGAGCCGCTCAGCCAACGTGTTGAAGCCTTGTCCCTGTGGACCCAGAGTTTTTTGACTGGCATGGCGATTATTCAGCCGAAACTGAATCAAGCCTCGGCAGAAGTACGTGAAGTGATCAAAGACTTGGCGGAAATTGCCCAAGTGGAATTTGATGTTGCCGACGATGAAGAATCCGAAGCCGCTTACACTGAATTACTCGAGTTTGTACGTATTGCAGCCATCATGTGTTACTCGGAGTTTGGTCCTGAGCTTCCCCATGGCGAGGCTGACGATACTGCGGTGGTGCATTAATTTACCGTAGTTGTTTAATGTTCAATAAGTTAACACAGTAGTGGCTTCATTAGATGTCAAAGGTGGGCAAACCTGCCTTTGAGTCCATAGCACTGGTGTTTTTGAGTGCATAGCATTGATGTTTACATCTTTTCTGTTTACATGCCTTAGTGTTATGCCAAAGCTTGAATGAGATCCCCATGACGGCCACAAATCACATGGATACTTCAGTTCAACACGTCGACATCGCAATTGTAGGCGGTGCGATGGCGGGGGCGACACTAGCGTTAGCTCTCGCGCGTCTTTCTTTATCCGCAGCTCGGCCACTTTCTATCGCCTTAATCGAAGCGCACCTTCCCGATAAGCAACACCCCGGGTTCGATGCCCGCTCTATTGCTATCGCCCACGGTTCTATTTTCGAATTATCCCGTTTAGGTTTATGGCAAAAGCTCGCCCATTTGGGCACTGCGATTGAAAATATCCATGTGTCGGATCGCGGCCACTTTGGCATGACAGAACTCAATGCGGCGCAGTTTCATTTAGATGCCCTAGGCCAAGTAGTTGAGCTTGAACGAGTTGGCCAAGTGCTGTTTAACGAGTTGAATAAGAGTAATGTCAAACTCTATTGCCCCGCCAAGCTTGCCCAAGTAGAACCCGCCGTTGAAGGTCACACCTTAGTGCTCGATACGGGCGAGCGAATTAAAGCCAAACTTGTGGTTGCCGCTGATGGTTTGCAATCCAAAGTGCGCAGCAGTTTTAATTTGCCTGTGACCCAAGTGGCCTTTGAGCAAACGGCCATTATTGCCAATATTCAAACTGCCGATTTGCCAACCAATAGGCCTCACAAACATTGGGCCTATGAGCGCTTTACCCAAACGGGTCCCTTAGCGTTGTTGCCTATGGCCGATATTCAAGGTCAACCTCGCTTTTCTCTCGTGTGGGCGCTTGATGATGTGCGGGCTAAACAGATGCAAGACGCGCCTAAGGCTGAGTTTTTAGCGGCGCTGCAACAGGCCTTTGGTTATCGTGCGGGCACGTTTATCGATGTCAGCGCGCGCCATGCGTATCCGCTTAATTTGTCCTATATGCCAAGGCCAATTCATCACAGATGTGTGTTTATCGGCAATGCGGCGCAGACACTGCATCCGATTGCGGGGCAAGGGTTTAACTTAGGACTGCGGGATGTGGTGAGTTTGCTCGAGGTGATCCAAACGGCGCTCGCGCAGGGTGACGATATCGGCTCCGCCGCTGTGACCCATGCGTACCTTAATGCCCGCGAGCACGACAGAAACAGCACTATCCGCAATATCGAATTTTTAGTCCGTGGCTTTTCAAACCAATATTGGCCGATGGCGCTGGGGCGTAATCTGGGATTACGGCTTTTGTCTTGGTTTCCGCCACTGAAAACCCCCGTAGCTCAAAAGGCAATGGGCTGGAAATAACTCAGCAATTTACTGGTATCGCAACGCGAAAAGGATGTACCCATGTTAAGTTCACAAGCCTATGACATCGCCATTGTGGGTGGCGGCATGGTGGGACTCGCCACCGCGATTGGATTGGCGCAGGCCGATCTGAATGTCGTCGTTATCGATGCGGGCCACACTGAGGCCGTGAGCGGCGAGCCGCGTTTACGGGTGAGCGCCATCAATAAGGCGAGCCAGCGCTTGTTAGAAAACTTAGGGGCATGGAGTTATTTAGACACTTCCCGCGCCACGCCTTATCAAAAAATGGCGGTGTGGGATAAAGACGGTTTCGGTAAAATTGCCTTTGATGCCAACAGCATCAGCGAAACCAGTCTCGGCGCGATTATCGAAAACGATGCCATTAGCTTTGCCCTCGCCAAACGTGTCAGTGAGTTTGACAATATCACCCATATTCAAAACCAACGCATAGAGCGCATTGCTTTTGGTGAGCGCGAAGCTTGGTTGACCCTTGCCAATGGCGTCGATTCTGAAATAGAAAGTGTCAGTGCCGCACTTGTGATAGCCGCCGATGGCGCCAACTCTTGGGTGCGCGAGCAGTGCAAGATCCCGCTGACCTTTTGGGATTACGGCCACCACGCAATCGTCGCAACTATTCGCACCGAAATGCCACACCTTGCCACCGCCCGCCAAGTGTTTTTGCAGGACGGCCCGCTAGCATTTTTACCTCTGTATGAAGACAATCTCTGCTCTATCGTCTGGTCGGTGCCGCCCGAGCGCGCCACTGAATTATTGGCAATGGACAAAGTGCAATTTGAGCGCAACTTAACCGCTGCTTTCGACGGTCGTTTAGGGATTTGCAAGCTGGAAAGCGAGCGCCAAGCCTTCCCATTACGGATGCGCTACGCCCGCCATTTTGCCCGCCACCGTTTAGTGCTGGCAGGTGACGCAGCCCATACTATCCATCCGCTGGCTGGCCAAGGGGTGAACCTCGGCTTTTTAGATGCGGCCAGCATTATCGAAGTGATCAGCGAATTACAGCAAGCGGGTAAAGATATCGGCGATTATGCCCAGCTGCGTGCACTTGAACGTTGGCGCAAAGCCGATGCAATGGAGATGATCGCGGCGATGGAGGGCTTTAAACGCCTATTCGAAGGTTCAAACCCAGTCAAAAAGGCGATTCGCGATCTGGGATTAAATCTGGTTGATAATGTCGCTGGGCTGAAAACAGTGTTCATACAACAGGCCATGGGCAATAAGTCGGCACTGCCTAAGTTGTGCCGTTAGCCTAGGTTGCGCTAATGTGATCAGAATTGCCGCTAATATCAGCATATTGACTGCAAGCTGCGCAAATCTGGCCTTCGCATGTAAAAAAATTACATATTGAAGATGAGAAAATCTAATGACAATGACTTCGGATTAGAAAAATCTCTTGTATACAAATTTGTGACGCAAGGTATAATTTCGCCGCATTTTAGACCCTAGTATCTACACCCTACACTAGGCAGAGACCTGAAAAAGGCCGCAAAAAGGGATAACAATGGCTAACAAAACTATTCTGTTTAACAAGCACTTAGAATCAAACGCTAAGATGGTCGACTTCCACGGTTGGGATATGCCCCTCAACTATGGTTCACAAATCGAAGAACACAACGCTGTGCGTCAAGACGCGGGTATGTTCGACGTATCCCACATGACTGTGGTTGATGTGATAGGTAGCGACGCTGGTGCATTTCTACGTAAGTTGCTGGCGAACGATGTGGCTAGACTTAAAGTGCCAGGTAAAGCCTTATACAGCGGCATGTTAGATGACAATGCCGGTATCATCGACGACCTCATCACTTATTACCTCACTGACACTAACTACCGCGTGGTAGTGAACTCAGCGACCCGCGAAAAAGATCTCGCTTGGATCGCCAAGCAATCCCAAGGTTTTGATGTCACTGTGACTGAGCGTCCTGAGCTGGCGATGATTGCCGTTCAAGGTCCTAACGCAAAAGCGAAAGCCGCTGCCGTGTTCAGTGCCGAGCAAAACGCCGCCATCGAAGGCATGAAACCTTTCTTCGGTAAGCAAGCAGGCTCACTGTTTATTGCGACTACGGGTTACACAGGCGAAGCGGGCTACGAAATTATCGTCCCAGAAGATGAAGCCCAAGCCTTGTGGCAAGCATTGTTAGATCAAGGGGTTAAACCTTGTGGTCTTGGTGCCCGTGACACGCTGCGTCTCGAAGCTGGTATGAATCTTTACGGCTTAGACATGGACGAAACCATCAACCCATTGGCCGCCAACATGGGCTGGACTATTGCATGGGAACCAAACGACCGTGACTTCATCGGCCGTAAAGCCCTCGAAACACTTCGCGATGCCGGAACCAGCAAACTTGTTGGTCTAGTGATGGAAGAAAAGGGCGTGTTACGCCATGATATGCCAGTATTTTTCACCGACTCAGCCGGTGTAGAGCAACAAGGCGTGATCACCAGCGGGACTTTCTCGCCAACATTGGGCTATTCTATTGCGATGGCACGTGTTCCTAGCTCGATTGGGGATACTGCGGAAGTCGAAATGCGTAAAAAACGTGTGGCTGTTAGAGTAGTGGCGCCAAACTTTGTGCGCAACGGTAAACAAGCATTTTAAAAAAACGGAACAAGGAACAAGAACAATGAGCAATATTCCGACAGAACTGAAATACGCCTCTTCACACGAATGGATCCGCAAGGAAGAAGACGGTAGCTACACAGTAGGTATCACTGAGCACGCCCAAGAGCTGTTAGGTGACATGGTTTTCGTTGAACTCCCAGAAG
The DNA here is from genome assembly GCF_025654465.1 of Shewanella sp. SM101. Lineage (NCBI taxonomy): Bacteria > Pseudomonadati > Pseudomonadota > Gammaproteobacteria > Alteromonadales > Shewanellaceae > Shewanella > Shewanella sp. SM101. The sequence goes on along the minus strand of NZ_JAKKRH010000003.1, from coordinate 4,494 downwards.
TTGGCGACACTGTGACTGCGGGTGAAGACTGTGCTGTAGCTGAATCAGTAAAAGCGGCGTCTGACATTTATGCCCCCATTTCTGGCGAAGTGATTGCCGTGAACGAAGCGCTGGAAGATTCGCCAGAACTCGTTAACAGCAGTGCTTACGGCGAAGGCTGGTTCTTCCGCGTAATGCCTTCTGACGAATCAGAAGTCGACGCTCTGCTGGATGCTGAAGGCTACCAAGCTGTTATCGACGAAGAATAATCGTCGACGCTAACGAAGCCCTAAGGGGCTTCGTTTGTTTTAGCGCAAGATTGACATAACAACAGTCCGTTAATCAGTACCCTACAGTTCTGAATTTCGGCAAATCTGGAACAAGGTTTATCATGACCAAGCAAACCCTCACTCAGTTAGAACAGCACGATTTATTCCTACGTCGTCATATCGGCCCAGATAGCAGCCAACAGCAAGCCATGCTGAACTATGTTGGTGCTGAGTCTCTGGACGATCTGACCGCGCAAATTGTGCCTGAGTCGATCCGTTTAAGCCAAGATCTGAGCATTGGTGATTCCTGCGGCGAAGCCGAAGGCATTGCTTACATTCGTGGTTTAGCGAAACAAAACCAAGTATTTAAGAGCTATATCGGCATGGGTTACTACGGCACTCAAGTGCCAAACGTGATCCTGCGTAACGTATTTGAAAACCCAGGTTGGTACACGGCTTATACGCCATATCAGCCAGAAATCGCCCAAGGCCGTTTAGAAGCCATTCTAAATTTCCAACAAGTGTCGATGGACTTAACGGGTTTAGATTTGGCTTCTGCTTCTTTGTTAGATGAAGCAACTGCTGCTGCCGAAGCGATGGCGCTGGCAAAGCGCGTTTCTAAAGCGAAAAAAGCCAATATCTTCTTCGTTGCCGATGATGTGTTCCCGCAAACCTTAGACGTAGTGAAAACCCGCGCTGAGTGTTTTGGTTTTGAAGTGGTGGTTGGCCCTGCATCTGAGGCCGTTAACCATGAGCTGTTTGGTGCTTTGTTCCAATATACTAACCGTTTCGGTCAAATCACTGACTTCACTGAATTATTCGCAACTCTGCGTGCGAAGAATGTGGTTGTGACTGTCGCCGCCGACATTATGTCCTTGGTATTACTGAAATCACCGGGCGCTATGGGTGCCGATGTGGTATTTGGTAGTGCACAGCGTTTTGGCGTGCCAATGGGTTTTGGTGGCCCACACGCGGCCTTCTTCGTTGCCCGTGACGAGCACAAACGTTCTATGCCTGGCCGTATCATTGGTGTGTCAAAAGACGCCCGTGGTAACCGCGCACTGCGTATGGCAATGCAAACTCGTGAGCAACATATCCGCCGCGAAAAAGCCAACTCAAACATTTGTACTGCACAAATTCTGCTAGCGAATATGGCGTCTTTCTACGCCGTATTCCACGGCCCAGATGGCCTGAAAACTATCGCGTCACGCATTCACCGTTTCGCCGACATTTTAGCGGCAGGCTTAAAAGCGAAGGGCGTGAACTTAGTCAACAGCACTTGGTTTGATACAGTTAGCATCAAAGGCTTAGATGTTGCTGCCGTCAATGCACGCGCACTGGCTGCTGAAATGAACCTACGTTTCGATGCCGATGGTATTGTGGGCGTGAGCTTAGACGAAACCACGTTGCGCACAGATATCGAAGCCTTGTTCGATGTGATCTTAGGTGCCGGCCATGGTTTAGATGTTGCCGCGTTAGACGCGCAAATCGTGAGCCAAGGTAGCCAATCGATTCCGGCGGCACTCGTGCGCCAAGATGCGATTTTAAGCCACCCAACCTTCAATCGCTATCAAAGCGAAACCGAGATGATGCGTTATATCAAACGTCTCGAAAGCAAAGATTTAGCACTTAACTACTCGATGATTTCACTGGGCTCTTGCACCATGAAGTTAAACGCAGCGGTTGAAATGCTCCCTGTGAGCTGGCCAGAATTTGCCAACATGCACCCATTCAGCCCACTGGATCAAGCCAAAGGCTTTACTCAGTTGATTGAAGAGTTGTCGACTTGGTTAGTGAACATTACAGGCTACGACGCTGTGTGTATCCAACCTAACTCTGGCGCTCAAGGTGAATACGCTGGCTTGTTAGCCATCAAGAAATACCATGAGTCACGCGGCGATGCGCACAGAAACATCTGTTTGATCCCGCAATCTGCCCACGGTACTAACCCTGCATCGGCGCAATTAGCCGGTATGCAAGTGATAGTTACTGCCTGTGACAAGCAAGGTAACGTCGATTTAGATGATCTGAAGACCAAAGCCGCCGAAGTGGCTGAAAACCTGTCTTGCATCATGATCACTTACCCATCGACCCACGGTGTGTATGAAGAATCTATCCGCGAAATCTGCGACATAGTGCATCAGCACGGCGGTCAAGTGTACTTAGACGGCGCTAACATGAACGCGCAGGTTGGCTTAACGTCTCCTGGCTTTATCGGTGCCGACGTATCACACCTTAACTTGCATAAAACCTTCGCTATTCCACACGGCGGTGGTGGTCCAGGTATGGGCCCAATCGGCGTGAAAGCCCACTTAGCGCCGTTCGTTGCCGGCCACGTTGTGGTTAAACCGGGCCGCGTGAGCGACAACAACGGCGCCGTATCGGCTGCACCTTACGGTAGCGCGGGCATTCTGCCGATCAGTTGGATGTACATTAAGCTGCTTGGTTCAAAGGGCCTGAAAAAGTCGACCCAAACTGCGCTGTTAAACGCTAACTATGTGATGAAGAAGCTGTCTGAACACTACCCAGTATTGTTCCGTGGCCGTAACGATCGCGTCGCGCACGAATGTATTATCGACCTACGCCCACTGAAAGAAGCCTCAGGTGTGACCGAAATGGATATCGCTAAGCGTTTGAATGACTACGGTTTCCACGCACCAACCATGAGCTTCCCTGTTGCGGGAACCCTGATGATTGAGCCGACGGAATCTGAATCTAAGGTGGAACTCGATCGTTTCATCGACGCTATGGTGTCAATCCGCGCCGAAATTGCCAAAGTAGAATCAGGTGAATGGCCAGTGGACAACAACCCGCTGCACAACGCACCGCACACTATGGCCGATATCATGGACCCAGAGTTTGATACGCGTCCATACAGCCGCGAAGTGGCCGTGTTCCCAAGTGCTGCAGTACGCACTAACAAGTTCTGGCCAACTGTCAATCGTATCGATGACGTGTACGGCGACCGCAACCTAATGTGTAGTTGTGCGCCATTATCAGACTACGAATAATAATTGCTGCTTAGGCTAGCTACTGCGGCGTTGAATGAGGCTTTCGCATAGCTCGAAATCGAGAGTTTGACAGGAGTCAACTCCGCGCGAAAGCTTTCAATCCGCCTTGCATTAGCTTCGCCAGCAACGCAATTATGGACATACAAAAGCGAACCCTTAGCGGTTCGCTTTTTTATTGGTTAGTTTTAATTCTGCTGGGATTGAGCTGCTAATTAGCTTTATAAGTCGCTGATAATGCGGTGTTGTTAATTGCCTGCCGCAGGCTCTTGCACTGTTACACCAGTGACACGCCGTGGATACATCCCTGTAGGCTCTACTAAAACATCCTGTTTTAGAAGGTCACTGGTGCAACAATGCCTGTTCTGGTGTAACCATTGAATGAAGAGTTATACCTGTTCTGCTTTTAGCCCTTGACGCTCTTCTAATAGCCCAACAAGTGACGTGCCGCCTATTATCTAAACATGAGCCTTCCTGTAGGCTTTGCTTCAACATCCATGTTTTAGAAGGTCATTAGTGTAACTATCTTAAGTTTACTCTGACCTCATTTATTCCCTAACACTCTTCTGGATGAAAATAGCCCAGATTGATTCTTAATCATGACTGACAAACCCCAATTCACCTATCAAATCCCTAACTGCCACCATGTCTTCTTTAGCGAGTAAATCGTGATCTAATGCCAAAACCAACCTCTTCTTGGCACGAGTAAGAGCTACATAGACTCGTTTCCACTCTTTATTAAAACGATTCGCTTTGCCAATACCATTTTGGGTTAAGTATTTCAGGGTGTTAGAGCTAAGTATGATTACACACGTATCGGCATCCAATCCCTTAATCGAGTCGATACTTTGGACTTTGTATTGAACGTCATTTTTTGTGCATGAATTGCACAGCTCATGTAATTGGGCGAAGTGCTGTTTATTAAGAGTTAATGAATGCCGAGCAATGAGTTTGCTTATGGCTCGCTTATTATCTTCATCGATTGCATCGTTGTAGTGGTCAAGTAAAATTGGCCACGGTTTTAGAGTCATTCCAATATAAACGTTCTGACTCATTTGGCGTTAACCCACCATTATATTGATGGGGTCTGGTCTCACTGTAATATCCAGTGATGTAATTTGTGATCTCTTTATCTGCTTCTGTAAAATTCCCATAACCACTGGCGGGTATCCACTCAGATTTCAAACTTCTAAAGAAACGCTCCATTGGTGCGTTATCCCAACAATTCCCGCGACGAC